>JBHHXF010000246.1:0-5706 GCA_046756905.1 Anaerolineae bacterium
ATGGAGGATGGAGAATGGAGAATGGAGGATGGGGGATCAGACTCCCCCTTCCCCTTTCCCCCTTCCCCTTTCCATTTTCCCCATTGCATCTTCAATCGTCCTCAAATGTCCGACCGAATGGCATGGCACTGCACACTCCGGCTGGTTAGTAGCAGTAACCCGACGGCCACAAGGAATAATGTCGGGCTGGATAGCGTGTGATAGTAACGCAGGCCGGCATCTGTTCCCAGGTTCTCCGCGACAAAGAAGAGCGAAGACACGCGCATCAGATTGGCAACGACAGCGATGGGTAACGCGGCAACCAGCAGAGCTCCTTTCCCCCACCAGGGGCCGCGAACGATGTAGATGAATAGAACAGTGAGCGTAAGTAGTGCAACGATGGATCGCAGCCCGCTGCATGGCGCACCGACGGTGAAGGAGGCGGACGCCAATCGCACCTGTGAGCCGATCGTTGTTGCTGCCACGCCCAGGGGGCGAACACCCAGTGCAGCATACCGGGCTACAAATGCTTCCAGAGGAGGGCTGAATCGTTCCACAAAGGGCAGGGGGATCATCATAACCAAAAAGGCCAAGGGAAACGCCCAGCGTTTCACGGCTCTACGTCCAACGAAGGTAAGCAGCAGTCCCATGATCACCACGATCAGGCTGGCGGCAGATAGGAGGTGCCATTGCCAGGGCATAGACGCGATTTGGAGACCCACGCCGAGCGCGACTACCCCCAGGCCGGCATCCCACGGCTCCACTACCACGTCGCGCCGCCGCCAGATGAGATAGCCGGCAATGAATGGCACGAGGAACCCGTGGGAATAGTACGGATTGCCCAGCCAGGATTGCACGAGCCAGCGCAACGTCGGCAGGAAAACAACGCCGACCAGGGCGATGACTGCTGTGATTCCGGCCAAACGTCTCGGGTTTCTGCTCATCGTCATCCTGCAAATCTGCGACCGCGACGGCTACGAATCAGAGCAACTCTTGACAGGTACTGAATTGCTGCATTCAATTGACCCAAATCTCGTTCAAAGAGGATCATCAGATCCCTTCTGAGCCTGGATTTGACAATCCAGGCCGAGCAAAATCGGATGTGTGCCATTCTCTATTTTACACGTCTGGACAGCGATGTCAAGGCAACAGCAATCACCCCTCGGACCGCTGGGGGCAGCGGAGGTGATTTCTATGGGTCTAAGATGAGGTCGTAGCAGCCAACCGCTGGCGGGCTTGTTCCTACATTCTTTAGCTTAACGTAGTACGTGTTGCCGGCGAGTAGTTCGATTTCTTGCCGGCCCCGGCCGTAAGCCAGTAGCTCTAACGGACGCAGGGGGTCGCCTGTCGCAAAGAACACCTCGGAATACACCACAATATTGTGACTCGTGTTTTCGGGCCAAATCCAATGTGTGCCTGTCCATTCCACCACCCACTCATACCAATCAACGTCGCTGCCCTCCTGGCCAGGCGGAGTGCTGGGGTCCCAAAAAGTCCGGTCTTCCCAGCGACCATAGCCGTATTCTGTGGCACTCTCCCACTGGTTGTTGGCCGGCTCATCCGCGTCCGGTCTCTGGTAGCCACACGGCACGCGGTCACGTCGGATGAGCGGCATGTATGACGTACCAGGCCCACCGGGACAGGGAGGGTAGGCGCACGGTGTGTTGGTTGGGGTTGGAAGTATCGGGGTGGCCGTGGGCGTACGGGTGGGGCCGGCAGACGTTGGGGTCAATGTGACGGTCGGTGTGCTGGTGGCGGTGGCGGTCACGACGGGGGTCTGGGTGGCCGTGGGCGTCTGTGTCGGAGTAATTGTCGGCTGAACCTGTGCGCCGACTCGTTGGCCGTAGGTGTCGCGCCCACCCAGAAAGAAGTTGCGGGAATCTTCCCACACTACCAGGAACTCGCCGGCCATAGTGTCGTAGGCCACTTGTGCCCGGCGCTGCGTACCGATCTGCACGGCAATTGTGAATTCACTTCCAACCTGCGTCCCAGCACCACTCAGAGACCGCCCGAAGCTATCCCCACCGGTCCCGGGTTCATTCCGGTCATCCCGCCACACCAATAAGTAGCCACTCAAGTTCAGGCCAAAGGCCAGAGTCGGCTCCATCTCCGCGCCGGCGCCGGTCGACACCGGAATGTTTTCCCCGATGAGGGCGCCGGTGGAATCCACCCGCTGACCGTAGATGTCAGTGCTGGTAACGCCCAGGTCTCTTGAATCTTCCCACACGATGAAAAACTCTCCCTGGACTGCGTTGTAGCCGACGGCGACGTTCTCCTGACTATTCTGGTTGGTTGATAGGGCAAAGTTTGTGCCCTCTGGCGTACCGGTGGCGGTCAACAGTTGAGCGTAGACATCCACGCCTGTTACATCTGAGCTGCGCTCGTCATCCCATGCCACCAGATAGCGCCGGCTGGCTGGGCTGTAGGCGGCATCGGGCTGGTTCTGAGCTTCGGAGTTATTAGAGATGGGGATGTTCGTGCCGGCTAGCGAACCATCGCCGGCGACCCGCTGGCCGAAAATGTCGGAACTGGTGGTGCTACTGGTGCGGCTATCCTGCCAGACTACTAGAAACTCGTCCGCGTCTGGGCTGTGGGCGACCCTGGGATACAACTGAGGTCGGAGGGCGGTCGAGATGGCTATGTCACTTCCCACCAGCGTCCCGTCGGCCGCGAGTCTTTGAGCGTACACATCAGAACCTGTGGTGCGTATGTTGCGCTGGTCGGACCAGACTACCAGATATTGGTTGCGTGTCGAATTGTAGGCCGCGTGGGGGAAGTTCTGGTTGAACGCCTGGCGTGTGACGGCAAACTCATCTCCGGTGGGTGTCCCATCGGCCGCAAATAGCCGGGCGTAGATGTCAATGCGGGTGGTGTCGAAGTTGCGCTGATCTTGCCATACGACCAGGTACTGGTTGTCGCGCGAGTTGAATGCCACCGCCGGCCACTCCTGGTCGGCCGACCGACGCAGGAGCGGTATGTTCTCGCCCACCGTTGTCCAGAGGGATTCGTCCGTAGCGTGGGCGGTCGGTGGGCTGGCCAGTCCGCTAGAGGGATGGACCCACTTCCATCCTGCCCACAGGAGCCCGAAGATTGCGAGCAGTACCAGCAGCGGCGCAAGCACACGAAAGGCCGGGCTCGATTGTGGGCTGGATGGCATGCGTTTTCTCCTCGATTGCGGGCAATCAATTGCTGCCTTGCTGTCTGCGCCGGAGTCGGGCGTAGCCGGCCAGGGCACTCGCACCACTCGCGAGGAGGAGCAGTGTGCTCGCCTCCGGCACCTCGGCCGGCGGTGTGGGTGTGGGTTGCGCGGCCGGCGTGACCATCGGCGTAGGCGTAGGGGTCTCGGCAGCAGCACAGTGAGGAACTTGAACGCTCGACGTGGCTGTGAGCGTCTCTGTGCCGGTGTCGAAATGGCTCGTCACGTTGTAACTGAAGGTCCCTTCAGCGCCAGCGCGAGGCCGGATTTGCCATGTGGCTGAGCGAGCAGCTCCAGGCCGAACATCACCCATGGGCTGAGTTGCCGACCCTTCAAGCAACTGCAACTCGTCCGGCAGCGTGATGGTTGATATGCCGTTGACGAAAGGTTCATCGCCCGTGTTGGCGACCCAATGTGTTGCAGAAAACGCAAGGTCGGGACAGGTGAGCGCGACAGGCGCATCGATCCATGCCTGACCGCCGCCAGGGCCAGCCAGTCCGTAGAACGTGGTGACGGTGCGCGAAGCGCCGGGCGCCAGGACTTGTGGATTCCAATACATCGCGACGGCGCTGTCGAGGGTCAGGTCGGCCGTCGGGTCTACAGAATAGTCCCAGGCATGAAACCGGATGCCCTCTTCCTGCTCGAAACGCCCCCAGCGGGTAAGTACCAGGCGGTCGGGTGGCGTGGCGCCTGGCCCCACGAGGATCCCCTGGCCTTTGGTGCTGGCGGGATCGAAGTCCAGGGATTCGAAGGCTTTCCAGATGGCAGGGATGCTGCCGGCGAACTCAGCTTCGTGAGTCAGGTTGCCGGCGCCTGGGACGAAATAGGGCGCGCCATCACCCTCGACCATCGCGCCCACCCGACCGATGGCGATATCCAGCATGGATCGGACGCCGGCGGCGCGGCTGGTTTCGCCCATGTTGGTCAAATTATACTGAATGCGAACGGTATCGTCCCGTCCCGTGTACACGTTGAAGGCCGGCTCGAGCCGCTGCGTTACCCGGACCTGGTTGAGAAGCCAGGTTGTGATGATCGCACCGCCCTGCCGCACAGGTCCCTCGGCTGGGCCACGGTCCAGGAGGCGGAAATCGCTCGTTTCTCCATCGGCGACGACGCGAACGGTCGCAAATGAGGACCAGATGTCATCAGGGTAGCCGTACAGGAGGCGTTTGTTGTCGTCTGTGGGCAGGGCGGGGTCGCCACCCGTGGTGCCGATGACAAACTGACCGTCGTCATCAGTCGACACCCGGATGAAGTCGTTGTCGACCGTCACAGCGGGCGGCTCACCAGCCTGCTGCGGGGAATCGCCACCCTTCGTACCCTGCGCACTGGCCATCAGGCCCGCACCGAAGGTGATCGATAGAACCATTAGAAAGGCGGGGAGAATCTGTCGGCGCATGAACTTGCTCCTGGGCAGGGAGTCAGGCACTTGGAGACACACCACCAGGGCATGTTATACTGCACTTACGGTGTGTTCAAGTGAACGGGCTTCAATTAATAGAAACGAATGACGCTTGTGAGCGGATACGCGGTCCGAGCCGGGGAGCCAGTGAGTACGGGAAACGGGAGACGGGTTACGGAAAACGCACTCCGTAGGCCGGCTGCGTCCCACCCCAGCCGATTATAGGTTGAGTGCAGTGCGGCGTCAAGCGGGGGCGAGGCAGGTCGGTGTGAACGTTCGATGCGCACGCAACCTCGCTCCGGCCGGCGTCCCTCTACCTCAGTTCCCACTGATCGATTTCAGACATCAGGTCGAAAGCGGTCATGTCCAGGTCAATGGGGGTTATGGAGATCTTGCCCTGAGACACAGCGCCGATGTCGGTTCCCCGTTCGTCAACACCTGTTGGCACGTCGCCGCCGATCCAGTAGTAGGGCCGGCCACGAGGGTCTGCGCGCTCCACCAGAACGTCCTGATACACCCGCCGGCCCAGCCGCGTGGGCTCAACGCCGGCAATGCCTCCCGCCGGTCGATTGGGCACGTTGACATTTAACAGATGACCCGGCGGCAGGCCATGATCGAGCACGGCTGATGCCAGCCGTGCGGCAAACGACGCGGCGGCCTCCAGCGCGGCTGGCTCCGGCGTCTCGTAGGTGTCCAGCGAGACGGCGATGGCCGGCACGCCGAAAATCACCGCCTCCATCGCCGCCGCGACCGTGCCCGAGTAGGTGATGTCGTGGCCCAGGTTGGGGCCGTTGTTTATGCCGGACACAACCAGACCCGGCTCGCGGTCGAGGATGCCGAGTAGCGCCAGCGCGACGCAGTCCGACGGGGCGCCGTTGCTGGTATAAGCCGGCGACCCATCGGCCAGCTCGGCGTACGCCACCCGCAATGGCTTGTGCATGGTCTTGGTGTGGCCGGCCGCTGACCAGTTGTGATCGGGTGCGAAAACCACCGTCTCGCCAACCTCGCCCAGCGCATGTTTTAGGGCCAGTAGCCCCGGAGCCTCGACACCATCGTCGTTGGTCACCAGGATGTAAGGTTGTGAATGTGTTTCGGTCATGGTAGCAGTACCTCTGTTCTTGAATATAGG
>JBHHXF010000247.1:0-5702 GCA_046756905.1 Anaerolineae bacterium
ATGTCAAGAGAACAGATTCGAGGTTCGAGGAAATGTTGATTCATCCAGCACCACTTGCTGAAACCGCTGCCGCCCTGCGCAGCGGTGAGCTTGAATTGACCACGCACATCGACGAGATTTGCGACCGCATCGACGCCGTGGACCCACAGGTGCAGGCGTTGCTGCCTGAACCGGACCGGCGCACGCGCCTGCGGAGCGAGGCAGCGGCGCTACAAGCCCGCTTCCCTGACCCGGCCAGCCGACCTCCGCTTTTCGGCGTCCTCGTCGGCGTCAAAGACATCTTCCGCGTCGAGGGGTTCCCCACGCGCGCCGGCTCGCAGTTCCCGCCTGAGGCCCTGGCCGGCCCGGAAACAGCCTGCGTCACGACCCTACGCCAGGCCGGCGCGCTCATCCTGGGCAAGACCGTCACCACCGAGTTCGCCTATTTCGAGCCTGGCCCGACCCGCAACCCTCACAACCTCGACCACACCCCCGGCGGGTCCAGCAGCGGCTCCGCCGCGGCGGTCGCGGCCGGCCTTTGCCCCCTGGCCACCGGCACGCAGACCATCGGTTCCGTGATACGCCCGGCTGCCTTCTGCGGGATCGTCGGGTTCAAGCCCAGCTATGGTCGCATCTCCACTGAGGGTCTCATCTTGTTTTCTGAATCGGTGGATCACATCGGCCTGTTCACCCAGGACGTGGCCGGCATGGAATTGGCTGCCTCGGTTGCCTGCCTGAACTGGCGGTCTGATTTTAGAGGCAAACAATCTGGCCGGCGACCGGTGCTGGGGGTGCCCGATGGTCCCTACCTGACCCAGGCATCGCCTGAAGCGCTCTCCGCATTCGAGGAACAACTGGCGCAGCTCGAGGAAGCCGGCTACACTTTGCGGACGGTGGGCATGTTTGACGAGATTGAGCTCATCAACCGCCGGCATCGGCGCATGATCGCCGCTGAAATGGCGCAGGTCCATGCAGAGTGGTTCCGGCAGTACGAAGCGCTCTATCGGCCGCGAACGGCCGAAATCATCCGCGACGGACAGACGGTCAGCGCCGATGAACTCGCTGCGGCACGCGCCGGGCGCGGCGTGCTGCGCGACGAGGTGCACTCGCGAATGCAGCTCGCCGGCATCGACCTGTGGGTCAGCCCTGCTGCCCCTGGCCCCGCGCCAGAGGGCATCCACGCTACCGGCGATCCGGCCATGAACCTGCCGTGGACTTACGCCGGCCTGCCTTCCGTTACCGTGCCGGCCGGTCGCGCCGGAAATGGGCTCCCGCTTGGGCTGCAATTGGTCGCACCTTTCATGGCCGACGAGCAACTCCTGGCGTGGGCCGCGCCAATGGCCGATGTGTTTGCGAGGCTGTTGTAAGGTAGACCACTGACGTGCTGATGGCAGTGAGATAGCATTGGCCGAAAATGCACTGCAAGAAAGGAATACCCCATGCCTCTTGACCTCCCTGGCCCAAACGTGGGTGATGAAGCGCCGGATTTCGCTCTGGAAGAAGCCGAAGGTAGCTCGGTCCACCTAGCCGGACTGCGGGGCCGGCCCGTTGTGCTCATCTTCTATCGCGGCGGGTGGTGACCGCACTGCCGAAAGCAACTCGGGCAGTTGCGGGAACAATTCTCTCAATTCCAGCGGCACGGCGCTGCCATCCTGGCCGTCAGCAACGAGGATCATAAGCGCGGGGCAAAGCTAAAGCAAGAGTTGGAACTACCTTTCCTGCTTCTGGCGGACACCGAACGTCGGGTCATCCAGGAGTACGGCGTTTTCCATCACAATGAGCCGAAGGGCCGGCCCATCTCTCGACCGGCGACGTTCGTGCTCGACGAGGAAGGTGTCATCCGCTATCGCTACGTTGGCGATTCGCCGCCGGACAGGCCGGCGGCTGAGGCAATCCTGGACGCCGTCGCAGAGTCGGAGCGGGTGGGAGAAGGCGAATGAGCTGGCCTACAAGTAAGTTCACGGGCTGATGCAAGAAACACGTTCTCCGTAGCAGACATGGAGTTATGAACTTTGAGAAATCGTTCCGGTGACGAGCTGGCTGTTGTTGGCCACGCCCCCTCCCCCAGCCCCTCCCCCGAATTCAGGGGAGGGGAGCGGCCGCTCCCCCTCTCCCAGGGTTGGGAGAGGGGGCCGGGGGGTGAGGGCCGTTGCGGGCTTTTTTCTCAAGGTTCATCATTCGATGTCTCTTGCAGGTCACAACGCACCATGCTCACCAGCCTCACCATCGCCGAACCCGTGGCGGCGTGGCTCCAGACGGAGCCGCGCCGTCTGCGTGTTCACTCGGCGTTTCCGGAGGCCATCAACCTGGTTGGCAATGACAGCCAGTTCCTGACGCTTCTCGCTCAGGACGCCGACGATGGCCCGTTCGCTCTGCGGCTCGCCTGCCCTCGCCTGCCCGATGTGCGGGCCGGCGCCTCCGGCCGCGCCGCTCACGGGACCATCTTCCTCGGACCTCTCGTCATCGACTGGCGATCGGCTACCAGGTGGGACCCAACTCTGAAGCCGATTGAGAAGGCTCTTGGTTCGCCTGTCCCTGTCCTCGGGTGTTTGCACGAGAGCGACTCGATCCTGGTCCGTGCTCTGCATGCCCTCTCCCCCCTGCTTCGGACCTCCAAAGTCGGGGAGAGCGACCAAATGAGATCACCGCTCCCACTTCCCCCCCAGAATTGGGGGGGACTGAGGGGGGGCTGGCCAGGGGACGACGATCCTTCAGCTTTCCAGGCTCAACTCGACACTCAGGCTGCCAGCCACCTTGCTGCCCTCTGGGCCGGCTTGCAAGGGGATGACGCAGCACTGGCCGGCGCGATCCACTCTCTGCTGGGCTTCGGCCAGGGTCTGACGCCAGCCGGCGACGACTGCCTGCTGGGTGTACTGGCGGCGCGGCGGATGTCTGGCCAGCCGGCCGGCTTGCTCGAAGCGACGGTCCGCGCCTCAGCGTCGCGCACCACGTCTCTCAGCGCTGCCTTTCTACAAGCCGCCTGCGCTGGTCAGTTCGCCGGCCACTGGCACCGCCTTCGCGATGCCCTGGCCAGCGAGGAAGCAGCAGAGTCCGAGGAGGCGGTCCGCCGCATCCTGACCCACGGCAGCACCTCCGGCACAGATGCGTTAGTTGGATGGATGATTGGGTTGGCAGGCTCGGCAAAAGAAATGCCTGATCCTAGTCGACATCCGAAGCAACCTCAGCGTACTGGCAGCCGCCGGCATCGTTACATCAAGTTCTTCAAACCCTATGGAGTTCTAAGCCAATTCACCGATGAGGAAGGCCGGCCCACCATCGGAGACTACGTCGATGTGCCCAACGTGTACGCGGCGGGCCGGCTGGATAAGAACAGCGAAGGCCTGATGCTTCTCACCGATGATGGCTGGTTAAACCATCGCCTGACCCATCCCCGCTACGAGCATCCCAAGACGTATCTCGTCCAGGTTGAAGGTACGCCCGTCTTGGAGGCTCTGTCACGTCTGCGGCACGGCGTGGAAGTGAAAGGCGAACTGACGCGACCCGCCGAGGTCGAGCTGCTGCGGCAAGCACCGGACCTACCACTACCCTCACACCCTGTTCTCGTTCGCCAGAATCTGCCGACAGCCTGGCTGCGAATCGTGCTCCGCGAAGGGCGCAAGCGCCAGATCCGCCAGATGACAGCCTCCGTTGGCCACCCGACCCTCCGTCTAGTGCGCGTTGCTATCGGCCCCATAATGGTCTACGATCTGGAGCCAGGTGAGTGGCGCGACCTCACCCCACACGAGCTGCGCGCGCTGCGCCGTATGGTTTTGGGTTAACCACCACTGTAAGCACGCGCACGTAAGAGCGCTGCCCTTGCATCACTCACATAATTAAGCCGTCAAGAGCACGATGGCCTGAAGAGGAGCCGGACCTGGGGAGAGGCCGGCACTTTGCAAGGTTCTGCTGGAGTCTTGTTTGTTGGTTTAATGGTGATTTGTTGAACCCTGGGGGATAGGCCCTGATCATCCTGGGGAGGAAGGTTGGTAGTTCTGGTGAAAGGGAAGCATACCTGTGATTATTGTGGGGAACCCGCCGGCATTCAATGCCCCGACAGTCGATGTCTGCACTGGCTGTGCGATGAGTGTGATGGAGTCTACATGTTCTGCCAGGATCACACAGACCTCCCCCTGCCCGATCCGAGCCTGACGCCGGAAGTAAATCGTCTCCGGGCGCTGGTAGATTTGAAATGGCGATCCGGGCCGACCTGTCCCGAGTGCCGCGTCGGCGAACTCCAGGCACAAGACAGAATTCGCCACAGCGATGCCCTGGGCGCTATCGCCCAGGTGAAAGCTCTGGAATGCACCCAGTGCGAGTTTGGTTTCGAGGGGACGACCCGCTGGAGTCACATCAGCCCCTCAGCGTTTCGCCGGGAACGGCTGCAGAACTGGAAGCAGCAGATCGGTTCCCTAGAGATGGACGCCCGCGTATCGGCCGAAATCTTCGATGCACTGTTGGGCGACGACCTGGCAGTGGAATTCCGCCAGGTTTTGGCAAAGGCAAAAGACAGAATGGGTATTCACATCATCGAAGGAGATGCAGACGCAGACACGCCAGATCGAGCGGAGCACAGCCGTACGATCCGTGAGTGTGAGGAGTTGCTGGCCGCCTGATCTATCCTCGAAATCCCTGTTTTCTCCATCACATAGGGTTCCACGTACGAACCGGGGGCTTGCGCCGCGAAACGGCCGGAGGTTGTCGGAACCGCTGCGCAAGCCTGCCAGACCCCATTGACAGCACCCGCCTCGGTAGGTTATAATCAGTAGATGAGAATTTTAGCTCTTGACCGGTCCGTGACCGGTCAAATCGGCGGGTCTCGGACCCGCCTGGAGCGAATTTTCCCAGGTACTGATAATACCCTCACCTGATCTGCCCACAATAGAATCGCCCCAAGACAAGGAGGACACAATGTCTGCTGAGTACTCTCACGCAACCTGGCAACCCTCCCCCAACTTCAACCAGCGCCCTATCCAGCCTCCCGACATGATCGTGCTGCACGCCACGGTCATCGGTCTGGACGCCACACTGAGCGGGTTCGCGCGCACCAGCAGCGGCGTATCGTCGCACTACGTGGTGGGCAAGGACGGAAGTGTGTTTCAGATGGTCCGGGAAGCGGATCGTGCCTGGCACGCCGGCGAGAGCTTCTGGAAGGGCCGGCAGGACATCAACGACTTCAGCATCGGCATCGAGATGGTGAACCTCAACGACGGCCTCGATCCCTGGCCCGACGCCCAGGTGGACGCGGTGCTGAAGTTGTGCCAGTATCTAGTCAACAAGCACGGGATTACGCGGGACAACGTTGTCACCCACGAGTGGATAGCCGGCTACGCAGGACGCGGCAAAAGCGACCCGAAGGGCTTTCCGATGGACTCATTCCTGGACAGGCTCTTCGATATTGGCGCAGGCTTCGACTTCCACTACCTGTTGCTCGGTCAGACGGTCGAGGGCATTGTGCCATGGGCGTGGATCGAAGCGCTGAAAGCGTATCTGCAGCGTTTCCGCGTATCGCTGGGCTTCTCCCACGACCACGCCATGATGGCCAGCGCCAAGACCAAATCGCGCCGAATTACAATCATCGGTAGTTCCAGTGCTGACGTAGCAGTGTCTGACGAGGTTGAGAGCATCTTGCGGGCCAGCGGGGCTACCGTCGAACGTGTCCCTGGCACCACTGCCGCCGAGATACAGCAGGAAATGGACCATCGTGCGGCGACTGGCCGGCGCTA
>JBHHXF010000248.1:0-5689 GCA_046756905.1 Anaerolineae bacterium
TCTCATTTTGCTTGCTGACGACGCGCATGCCCCCCCTCAATCCCCCCCAAAGGGGGGGGAGGCTTTCTTGTTCTCCCCCCGCTGGGGGAAGTTAGAGGGGGGCATTCGCGTTTGCTGGCCGCCGGCCAGTGTGGTAGAATAGCGTGGCTACAGAAAAACCCCAGGAGGAAACGCATTGCGTGACGTCGCCATAACGTTCGAGGTCGATCCGTCGCACACTGGCGAGGCGACCGTTGACTACCTGCCCTTTGGCACACGCGTTCTGAAGATCAGGGTTGTAAACACCGCCGGCCCGACCGATGCGCCGCTGGTCTTGCGGCCAGCCAACACCCCGGCCCCCGACCAAAACGCCGGCCGGTTCGCCGGCCACGCCGACGACCGCCCGGACATCTGGATCACGTGGGGTGGCGGTCACGAGCTCGGGCCATGCGCCCACGGCAGCGACATCGGCTGGCAAGAGATGTGCGCCCCGCTGGAGCGCGGTTCCAGCAGCTACACCTACTTTCACGTCACCCACCGCCCGGATGGCTCGCCGGCGAATCTTTCGGATGCAACACTTACCGTGCTGGCAGTGCCTCAGCCCTCGGGCGAGCCGGTCGGCCGCATGAAAATCAATCTCCGCGTGCCGCGTGGCAGTTCAGCGCACGAGGCCATTCGCCCCGTATGGCTACCGGACGCAGACGGGGGGCAGATCGGGTTCCGTGGCTCGCGAATGCCGACCTATCTCTCGCGCTGGTGGCCTGAGCCTCAGATTCGCTACACCGGCACGCCGGCCCCCGACCTCTCGATCAAATACCAGCCAGTTTCTGAGCCGGCGGACTGGCCGTGGCTGCGCCTGTGGCGGGCGGCCGGCGTCGCCCTGCTCGGTGAGCCGGGTCAGGTCGATATCCGGTTGGGTGATCAGCCTATCATGACGATCTCCGGCAACATCGAGCCGGCTCTGTTTCGGGATCGGTGGATGCTGCCTGAGGTGTATCGTTTCTACAGCCCGCGCTACGTGGTGCTGCGACTGTGGTTCTTCTGGCTGGATACCCGCCTGGACGCGATGCGCCACCAGGTCCACGAGATTCCGGACATCGAACGGTTCGATGTGTTGATCGACCTGCAGGAGCGGCAGGCGCTGTATGCATGCACCGACCTGCACTGGCGAGAAATGTGGGGCATGGTTCGCCGGCAGCCCATCAGGTCCCACGTCGGGCTGTCGGCCGGCCAGCTTCTGCGTCTGCTAGGACAACGAATCGAGGACGAATTCTTTAGTCTGCTTGTGATCTGGGATGAGACAGAGGGTGTCGTTCGGAATCCAGCAGAGCTTCTGTGTGAGGAACTTACGGGCCATGCCGAGTGCGATCACCGCGTGTTGGCGCCGGAGGTGGAGATTGAAGAGCGCGGCGCCGGCCTGTTCGCCAAGCACTCCCCCTACTTCGACGATGAAACCGTCAAGCTAGATGGCCGGCTCACCAGCGGCGACGTCCGCCGGTGCTGAGCAGAGGGGCAGGGGCATAGGTCATGCACGTCAACCTAAGGCGGGAGCGGCCGGAAAGGGCTCGGTCGGAGACCTTCGCCCAACGGTCGGAGACCTTCGCCTAACCGGACCGAGGTAGGGGCGAGGCAGGTCGGAGAGACGGTGCATCTGCTTGTGATCCCTCAATCCGACCTGCCTCGCCCCTACGAGGCGTCGGGTAGATCGGACTCGACGATGCGACCCTGATCGATCGTGAGGTGGTAGTTGAACAGGTCGGGGTTGACCCGCACGTGGCTGATCAGAAAAACCTGATCGAAGCTCTGAGCGATCTCCCCTTGGGTGAGCAGGTGCAACAAAGCTCGCGCACGTTCATTATCGAAAGAACTGAGAGGCTCGTCCAGGAAGATGAACGATGGCGCTGAGCCGCGCTCTTCGGGCAGCGTGGCCAGGGCGAAGGCCAGGCGTAGTCCCAGCGAGAACTGATCCTTCGTGCCGCCGCTGAAGATATTTTTTTCTTTCCAGTCCCCTCCCTGGCCGGCCCGCTCATCCCAGACCCGAATCCGATAGTCGTCGGTCAGTTCGGCGTCGTAGTACCGCTGCATGGTCAGCGCCGGCAACACCCTGCGCATGTGCTCCATGGTGCTGGGCAGAATCTGCTCCACAACTCGCCGGCGTGCCAGCTCGACAATCTCTCGCGCCTTCTGGCGAACCTGCATCTCCCTCCGCATCGCTTCCAGTTCCGCCTTCGTCTCCTCGAGGTCGAGCGGCTGCCCTGCGAGGCCCAGGGTTGACTCCAGCGACTGCACCTGCTCGCGCAGAAAACCGACGCGTTCCCGCAGTGCATTTCGTTCGCTTAGCAGTGCTTGCTCGTCCACAACATCGAGATGGCTGATGCGTTTCACCCACGTTTTCAGATCATCGTTCGTCGGCTCGTCAGGGAAGCCGTCCGTGAGTTCCAGGCGCTCCATGAGCGATCTGGCCTGTGTCAGGTGGGCGTCTGCCTGCTCGCGCCGCGTGTTGCGTTCGCCCTCTTTGCGGCCAATGGACGTCTGAATCTGCTGGAGTTCCTGGCGCACCTGATCGCCGCCGGCCTCCTCGTAGGCGGCCCGCAGGGTCTGGCCGGCGGTGGTGATCACATCAGCGGCGGCGGCGCGGTCCCACGCCGGCAGTTGCAGCCCGAGATCGGTGAGATCGCTGTACAGGGACTCGATGCGCACCCATAGCTCGTTGAGGGTGTCTTGCCGACTTGCCAACTCCGCCTCGGTTTTCCCGGCCGCCGCGATGCGTCGCTTCACGTTGCTGATTTCGTTCTCCAGCGCCCCGAGTCGCCCCTGCACCAGGCCGGCGTCCGGCTCCTCGTTCAGTGCCTCGGCCAGTTTCGCCGCGCGCTCTCGTTGGGTTCGCAAGGTCGCTTCGGTCTTGCCGGCCTGCCGGCGGGCTTCGCGCAACTCTTGCTGGATCGCCGGCGCGTCGATGGTCCCCAGCGTCTGGGTTAACCGCTCAACCTCGCGCGTGACTTCGTTGATCAAGGCGGTGGTTCCAGCCAGACGCTCGCGGGCAGCATCCGCATCGGTCTGGAGATCCTCCAGCGTGTGCTCGCCCAGGCGCTCGTCGAGTTCGGTCAGAGCCTGCCGGCTGCGTTCCAGCCCGCTGGGAACGACCACGTTGAGAGCGTGCAGACGCTGTTCGGCTGCTTCCACTTTGGCAAGATTCTGCGCAGCCGCTGCTTCACGTGCTGCCTGTTCTCCCTGGAGCCGGCCAATCTGCTCTGCCACTGCGCTCAGCGCCCGCGTTGCGTCAAGAACCCGCCATGCCAGGATTCCCAGGAGCAGCCCGGCGATCATCAGCAGGGGGATGGCAAGCGGGGGCATGATCCGCGTGAGCAGAATGGCCAGCACAATGCCGGCTCCCAGGCCGATTACTTCCCAGCGAAGCCGGCGGCTCAAGGCGGCCTGTTGGTCGCGGGCCTCGTCGAGGGCAGCCGCCTGGAGGGCCGGCGTCTCCATCATCTCCTGGGCAGCCATCCAATCTCGCAGTGCCTCGCGGACCCGGTAGGCGTTCGTCAGGTAGTCTGCTTCATCGAGCTGAGCTTGTTCTTCTTGGACGGCGGTACGCAGTTCGTGCTGGCGGGTCCTGGCCACTGCCAACTGGTCACTCATTTCCTTGTACGTGGCCAGCCGGCCATCCAGCTCATCCACGCGGGTCTGCCAGTGCTGCTGCGCCGTTTCGAGTTCGGCCACGCGGCCCAAACGGTCTCGCAGCAATTGCAGGGCCTCGCGCTCCTTCGCCAGATCGGGCAGTGTTTCATCACGCAGTTTCTCGGTCTCTGCCAGGGCCTGCTCCAACCGTTGGATTTCCTGGGCTGCGTCGGCTGACCGCTCCCGCAAAGTGTAGACCTCCCGCGCGGTTTGCAGCCCTTCGCGCAGCCGTTCAGCCTGCTCCACCCGTGTGGCAATCTCCGCGCGACGGGCTTCCAGGCCGGCAACCTCATCGGAAAGGCGATTCAGGGCAGCCCGTTCGCGGAGTGTGGCTTCCAGCGACCGCTTCAGTTCGATGAAGAGCAGTTGGTGCTCGATTTCGTCCAGCTTGTGCTGCTTCTTCGGCAGTTCAGCCTGGACTCGCGCCAATTCCGCGCGCTGCTCCGCCCGCTGCAGAGATAGCCGGTCCTCCGCCCGGAGTTTGAACTCGCTTTCCAGGTTCGTCATCTGCTCCAGGTTGAGCAATTTCATCAAGGACTGCTCGCGCTGGGCGCGCGCCATGCCTTCCAGCTTGTCCAGCTTCTTCTGCTCGACGAAGGCAGTATTGAGCAGAGCTTCGGCGTCAAACCCCAACTCATCCACGATGCGGTCGTTGACGACCCGATTGCCCCGGACCTCCTCGGTGCTTTCGGGTGTCACGATGTCCAGCAGCCATTCGTTAGGTTTGTCGCGCACGATGGTGCGCTGCACTTTCAGCACGCGGCCCGGCGCATCCAGCCACAGTTCGACGTAGGCTTGCTCCACGCCGTAGCGGATCAGGTCATCCAGCCGGCGGGTCCCGGTTTCCGTGACCAGTGCTGTGCCGAAAATCCCGAAGAAGACAGCCTCGAACAGGGTGGACTTGCCGGCCTCGTTCTTCCCCTGGATCAGGAACCGGCCCTGAGGCGGCAGAAACAAGTCGATTTCGCGAAGCTGTTTGAAGTTGTTGGCGCGAATGCGTTGGATTCGGATCATTCTTGTCGAAAACCAGTGATCAGTAATCAGTAACCAGTGATCAGTAATCAGTAATCAGTAGATGGTAATCAGGGATCGGCACTCAGAAACTGATCACTGATCACTGTTTACTGATCACTGTTTACTGGCTCGTCCAGCGCTCTAGAATAAGCTCCTGGGCTTCTGTGATCAACTCGCGCTCTTCGTCGCCGGCCTCCGCCGCCAGGGCGCTGGCGACGCGGCGGATTTCCTGGCGAGGGCTGACGCGGTCCACCGATCGGCCGGCGTCGGGCATCTCCAGCGCCTGGATGGTCACACCGCGCCGGTCCAGATCGAAGTAGAAATTCAGGTCATTGCCCAACTGCCAGATGTCGAAGAAGCGCAGCCGGTGATAGACCTCGCGGCGCAATGGGCCTTCGATGCGGCACTGTAGGAGCTGGTCCGCATGGGAGGCCGCCCTTAGCTTCTTGAAGACGTACTCCGTCGGGTCATCAGCCGGCAAGTCTGTGGTGCGAATCTCCAGGCGTTTCATCGGCTGGACGTCGATGGGGATGTGGCGGACCTGGGATCGCACGTTGGGCCGGTGCCCCTGGAAGCTCAGGGTCATGAACCCCGTGGGGACCTCCATCTCACCGAAGGTCATGCGCTCCGTCGGACCAGGAAAGCAGACTTCCACCTGGCCGATTTTCATGGTCTTGCGCTCGTGGACGTGCCCCACGAGCAGGTAGTCAATGCCCTCCAGCGCAGCGATGCTGGCTTTGGAGATCTGCGGCTCTTCAATGGCGGGGTGCAGCGTGCCTTCAATGCCGTAGTGGGCCATCAGTAGCACCACATCGGCCTCCGGCGGCTCAATGGTGACGTCGTCCAGCGGGTCGTCATCAGGTCCCAGGCGCGGGTCGGGGC
Organism: Anaerolineae bacterium; assembly: GCA_046756905.1. Classification (GTDB taxonomy): domain Bacteria; phylum Chloroflexota; class Anaerolineae; order Epilineales; family JAANWY01; genus JBHHTZ01. The sequence goes on from JBHHXF010000248.1 coordinate 5,557, forward strand.
TGAGGCCGCCAATGGCGATGTGCGTCCCATCGACGGTGTGGATCATCCACTCGACCTCGGTGGTGCGGGTGAAGCAGCGCGCAACCTGCACCTCGTTGTAGATGCGCTGCGGCGTGGCGCCACCCAGCCGGCT
>JBHHXF010000249.1:0-5683 GCA_046756905.1 Anaerolineae bacterium
CTTTACATGCTCTGCCATACGATCGTTCCATGCCCGCCGAGCCGGCCATGCCACCTACACCCCGACCGCGTCGGGTAAGGACATTATAAGCCGGCGCTCAGAAAAGGTCAACCCGTAACCGCACGAAGCGGTTGCATGAAGGAAACCTCCTGGATTAACAAGTTCTAGTTCCGCAGCGGCTTGCCCGTGTTCAGCATGTGCCAGATGCGGTCGATGGTCTTCTGCTCACCCAGCAGCGACAGGAATGCCTCGCGCTCCAGATCGAGGATGTACTGTGGGTCCACCCACTGCGGCCTGGTGAGCTTGCCGCCGCACAGGATGTAGGCCGCCTTGTTGGCGATCAGCGCATCGTGCTCGGAGGCGTAGCCGGCCTCCTTCATGCTCCACACCTGCATCTGCAATGCCGCCAGTCCGTTGGCGCCGGCGGCCCACACCTTGTCCTCGCTCCGCACCGGCGGGCGATAGTCCGCCTCGGCCATTTCCAGCACCATCTGTTTGGCTTCGTGCAGCAGGTGGTCGCCGTTCATGACAATCCGGTCAGCCGGCGTGATGAAGCCCCACTGGCGCGCTTCCTCGGCGCTGGTACTCACTTTCGCCATGGCAACCATCTCAAAGATCTGGCGCAGGAAGGGAGCCGGATCGGCGTACGGGTTGGCCCGCACCACCGGCGAGACGACCCGGCGTAGCAATTCCTTGCAGCCGCCGGCAGCCGGCACCAGCCCCACGCCGGCCTCCGCCTGCCCGATGTACGACTCAGCAGCCGCACAGATGGCCGCCGCCCCCATCATCACCTCGGCGCCGCCCCCCAGCACCATGCCGAAGGGCGCGCTGACCACCGGCTTGGGGCTGTAGCGCAGCGCCATGAGGGCGTCCTGCCCCTGCCTGATCATCCCCTCCAGCCGCTCCCACTCTTCCTGGACAACTGCCATGGCGACCATGAAGAGGTTGGCGCCGGCGCAGAAATGCTCGCCCTGGTTGCCGACGACCAGCCCCACCCAGTCGTTCTCCAGTTCCTCTCTCGCCTGGACGATCATCCTGAAGATGTCCTCATCCAGCGCATTCACCTTGGTGTGGAATTCCACGCACAGCACACCATCGCCCAGGTCTACCAGGTCGGCGCTGGGGTTGCTGGCGATGATCCGCTTCTCGTCGGCTTTCAGGTCTTTGAGGAGGATCACTCTGGGATCGACTTGAGCGGCGACGTAGTCTTTTGTGGCCGGATCGTAGTGGTAGAGCTGTCCATTTTCCCGCTTGTAGAACGTGGTGTGGCCGGCCTCCAACATCTCCTTGACCCACGGCGCCACCGACATACCGTCAGCCTCCATGCGCGCCACCGACTCGGCGACGCCCAGCGCGTCCCACGTCTCGAAGGGGCCCAGTTCGTGGTTGAAGCCCCACTTGCTGACGTTGTCGATGGCGAGGATGTCGTCGGCGATCTCGGGGATGACGCTGGCGGCGTAGTTCAGGCCGAAAGCGGTGGTGGCCCAGACGAACTGGCCGGCGCGGTCATCAGCCGCGCAGAGTCCCCGCACGCGCTCGCGCACGTCCTCCACCTCTTTGTACTCGCTGACCGACTTGAAGTATGGCTTGCTGGGTGGCTGGTACTCCAGCGTCTCCAGGTTCAGCACCCAGAACTGCCGGCCTTCCTCCGTTTGCACGCGCTTGTAGAAACCCTGGCCGGCCTTGTTGCCCAGCCACTGGCGCTCCAGCATGGCCTCGATGAGCGCCGACGCTTTGGCGTGCCTGAGTTCCTCGCGATACGGATCGTCGGGAATGGCCTCGTAGAGGTTTTCGCCCACGAAGGCCGCCACGTCGATTCCCACCAAATCCTGAAGCCGGAAAGTGGCCGTCTTGGGGTGGCCGATGATCGGCCCGGTGAGGGCGTCCACCTCTTCGACGGTGTAGTCGTGGTCCAGGGCGTAGTTCAGCGTGTATGCCCCGACGATGGACATGAGGCGGTTGCCGATGAAGTTGGGCGTGTCTTTGCAGATCACCACGCCTTTGCCCAGCCGGCGCGTGCCAAACTCGCGCATGAACTCGACGATCTCCGGTTGGGTCTCCGCGTGTGGGATGACCTCCAGCAGCTTGAGGTAGCGAGGCGGGTTGAAGAAGTGCGTACCCAGGAAGTGGGCCTTGAAGTCCTCCGAGCGACCGTCGGCGATCTGGTGGATGGGGATGCCAGAGGTGTTGGTGCTGACGATGCTGGCCGGCTTGCGGACCGCCTCGACGCGGGCCATGACCTGCTGTTTGATGTCGAGCCGCTCGACGACGGCCTCGATAATCCAGTCAGCTTCGCCCACCCAGTCGAAGTTGTCTTCCATGTTACCCAGGGTGACGCGCTCAGCGATGTCCGGCGTGAAGAGGTTGGCCGGCTTCGCCTTCACACAACGCTGCCACCCCTCATTGACGATGCGGTTGCGCACCGCCGGGTGATCCAGCGTCAGCCCTTTGGCTTTCTCCTTCGAGGTGAGTTCCCTGGGCACGATGTCCAGCAGGTAGACCGGGATGCCGGCGTTGGCCAGGTGGGCCGCGATGGCTGCCCCCATGGTGCCGGCGCCGAGCACGGTCGCACGGTTGATAGCATAGGTCATGGTTGCATTCTCCTTGGTTCTTGCATGTCGGTGAAGTGAAGCCATCGAATGAATTCGACGTCTGTTACCGAAAACGTGTTGAAACACGTTTCTAACCCTTCGATAAACTCAGGGCGTCGCGTGTTTTCCATAGCAGACCGCGAATTCATTCGTGGTCTGGGGATGCCGAATGTGCCATTGTCAAGGTGTAGACGTTCAGTTAATGGCTTTGACTCGTAGTAACGACTTATGGAGATCAAGAATTTATTCGGGGTACTTCGCTCACCCAGGCCCGCCCAGAGTTCCGCAAACAACGCTCCACCCTTCGACGAGCCGCCGTGGTGAGCCTGTCGAACCATCAGGACGTCGCTCTGGGCTACGAATTTCGCCGCTCTGCGAGCTCAAGCAGTTGAACTCCCAGCGGGAGTGACGAAAATCGTAGCCGTGAGTGGAAGGCGGCCGCTGTTTGGCCGCCTGGAACTCGCGGCGGGGTCGGTAAACCAATACCCCGTTTATTTTCTGAAAGTTCATCAGTCGTTCAGGCCGCCAAAACGACTGAAGTCGTTACTACGAGTCGAAATGTTTTTCTGAAAAACTATAGTACTCGATCAGTTGATCACGCCCTGCTCTCGCAGCGCCGCAATCTCCTGGGCGCTGTAGCCCAGTCTGTCCAAAATCGTCTGAGTGTGCTCCCCCAGCGCCGGCGCCGGCCTGTCGGTGTCGGCATCCGCATCTGAGAACTTGACGGGCGCGCCGAGCTGGCGGAGCGGGCCGGCCTTCGGGTGCGTGTTCTCCACGACCATCCGGCGGGCCAGGGTCTGCGGGTCGCTCAGGGCTTCGTCCAGGTTGAGCACCGGCTCACAACAGGCGTCGGCCGCGCTGAACAGTTCGGTCCACTCGGCCTGGGTACGCCGGCGGAAGATGGCGCGCACGTCATCGATGGCGCTGGGGTCATAGCCGCTGCCCAGCAGATCGTCGCGCCCCACGGCGTGGCAGAAATGCTCCCAGAACTTGGGCTCCAGCGCGCCCAGGCTCATGTAGCGCCCGTCGGCGGTTTCGTACACATTGTAGCACGGAAGGCCGCCGGTGAGGAATCCTCCGCCGGGCGCCGGCGCCCCCTGGCCGGCGAACAGCGGCGCGGCGGCCATCACCAGCCAGGATGTGACGCCGTCGAACATCGACACGTCCACGTAGCGGCCCTGTCCTGTACGCTCCCGCGCCCACAGCGCAGCCAGAATCCCCACAACGGCGAACAGCCCGCCGCTCAGATCGGCGATCTGCACGCCGGGGATCGCCGGCGGCTCGCCCGCGCGACGGTTCAGGCCCAGCAGGCCGGCCAGCGCAGTGTAGTTGATGTCGTGGCCGGCGCGATCCCGCCGTGGTCCAGTCTGCCCGTAGCCCGACAGCGAGCAGTAGACGATCCGGCGGTTGACCTGTCGCACGTCCTGGTAGCCGATCCCCAGGCGATCCATCGTGCCAGGCCGGAAGCTTTCCAGGATGACGTCGGCGTCTTCCGCCAGGCGGAAGAAGATGTCGCGGCCGGCCTCCGTCTTCAGGTTCAGGGCGATGCTGCGCTTGCCCCGGTTCAGCATCTCGAAGATAACGCTGGCGCCGCCGACGAAAGGCTCCGTGAACCGCGCATAGTCGCCGCCGGCCAGGTCTTCGATCTTGATGACGTCGGCGCCCTGGTCAGCCAGCAGCATGGTGCAGTACGGCCCCGGCAATAGTCGGGACAGGTCGAGGATTCGCAATCCAGACAGCAGTTGGCGCATGTTTGGCTCCCCAGTGTTAGTGATCAGTAAACAGTGATCTAGCTACGGACACTTTCTGAAGCCGTATCCCGGGCCAGGGATTAGAAATCCCTGTCTGAAACTGAGAAGTGCCCTCAGGCACTTTACTGAAGACCCTGAGGGGTCTTTTCAGTTTCAGACGGCGAATTCATTCGACGGCTCTCTGGCTGATCACTGTTTATCGGCAACTGTTCACATCCCCATGGCAATCATCTGGCTGACGACCACGCGCTGGATCTCGCTGGTTCCCTCGTAAATCTGCATGATCTTGGCGTCGCGCATCCACTTTTCGACGGGGTAGTCGCGCATGTAGCCGTAGCCGCCCAGAATCTGCACCGCCTCGGTCGTCACCCGCATGGCCATGTCGCCGGCAAAGGCCTTGGCCATGGCGGCTTCCTTGTTGTTGATCAGCCCCTGGTCGGTGAGCCAGGCCGCACGCCATGCCAGGAAACGCGCGGCGTCGATGGCCGTAGCCATATCGGCCAGCTTGAAGCGGATGGCCTGCTTGGCGATGATCGGTTTGCCAAACTGCACCCGTTCCTGGGCGTACTGCCGTGCGTATTCGTAAGCGGCGCGCGCTACGCCGATGGCGGCCGCTGCCACGCCGGGGCGCGAGTGCTCGAATACCTTCATAGCGCCCACAAAGCCGGCCCCTTCGTCGCCCAGCCGATCTTCGACAGGCACCCGGACCTCCTCGAAGATGACGTCGCCGGTGTGGGAGGCGCGAATGCCCATCTTCTTCTCTTTCCGGCCGGCCTTCAACCCAGGCGCGTCCCCCGGCACGACAAACGCCGAGATGCCCTCGTGGCCGGCATCGGGGTCCGTCTTGGCGAAGACGACGTAGATGTCGGCGATGCCGCCGTTGGAGATGAACCGCTTCTGGCCGTTGATGATGTAGTGGTCCCCGTCACGCTCAGCGCGGGTCTTGATGGATGCCACGTCGGAGCCGGCCTCGGGCTCTGTGAGGGCGAAAGCACCCAGCTTCATTTCGCCCGGCTCGGTGAAGCGGGGCAGCCATCGCGCCTTCTGCTCGTCGGTGCCCATCAGGAGAATGGGCAGGGCAGCCAGCCCCGAAGCGCCGATGGCTGTCCCGACGCCGGCGCAGCCCCAGGCCAGCTCCTCACCTACGAGAATGCTGGTCAGCACGCTGTCGATGCCGCCGCCGCCGTATTCTTCGGGAATACTCAACGTCGTGATGCCCAATTCGTGGGCCTTGTTGAGCACCGGCCAGGGCATTTCCTCTTTTTCGTCATACTCGGCTGCGACCGGTCGAATCTCCTTCTCGGCAAATTCGTGGACCCAGTCGCGGACCATTTGCTGTTC
>JBHHXF010000250.1:0-5636 GCA_046756905.1 Anaerolineae bacterium
AAACCGCTCCTACCCTTGTGAAGTCTGTTCTGAGCCCTTCGATAAACTCAGGACGCCGCATGGCCGAAGGATCACCCCTTCGGCAGCCCTTCGATGGGGCTCAGGGCATGGCTCAGGGCAGGCTCTTCGGCACACGAAACCCAACTGGCGTAACCCGGTTTCGCCGGGCGCGCGTATAGATAGACCACCCCAAGTGCCCACGGCATCCAGAAGAAGAACACATCATTTATCATAAGCCATTTCTGGACTGCCATCACAGCCGTAATGAGCAGCAGGCCCGAAACAGCAGTAGCTTTGTGTCTTATTGGCACGCCATGCTCTTCAATAAACCAGATAACGATCTGAATGTATGGAACGAGCAACACGATAAAGTCAAAGCTCCAGCCATAAGCGGCGGTCGCAACTGATAGTAGTAGCAGCGGGCTTATGGCAGTCTTCCAGTTCAGAGTCGGTCGCCGGATCAGCAAGTATCCTAGAACGGCCAATCCGGCCGCTAGTGATGGGAGGAACTGAGTCCCATCGGCTCCGCCGAACACCAGCAGTCGCAGGACAATTCCTACGGTTGGAGCAGCATAGGACACGGGAGGGTGTTGCAGAACGGTCAGGTAGCCCGACACCGAAGCCGGCCATCTCAGCAGCAGTAACCCAACGCTGGGGAGCAGCAGGCCTGCCACGCCGGCGGCGGTTTTCCAGCGCCTTCCGGCGATGATCCACCACGCGACGGTGATCCACAAAAGGTAGACCACATGTGGTTTGATCGTTGTTAGTGCCAGGCATAGGCCGGCCAGGAAGTCTCGGTCTCGGGAGGCGAAGTACAGAAATCCGACCACCCCGAGCAAAACGATGGTGCTGATCTGCCCCATTCCCAGGGTGAAAAGAGCTGGGAGAAATGTTACCGTCGCGATCCAGGCGATGCCGATCTGCCTGGCAGCCGACGGGCCAGCGAGGGTGCGCCAGATGAATGTACCGCAGGCGATAATCAGGCCGAAGTTCAGTACCAGCCACACCATGGCAGCCAAGGGAAAGGCCAACAACAGAAGTGGAAATATCCATAGCAATAACCACGGCGGGTTCCACACGCTGGTTGGGACCATGTCTTGAGAGCCAAGCTCAAGCTGCAACTGGTATAGCCTGTCAAAGTCATACGGGCTTTGGCCGGCCAGCAGCAACTGGCCGGCGGTCCAGTATGCTACCAGGTCGGTAGTGCCGGGCGAGTTGTACCCAATCATGTGCCACACGTTCATGATCAGCAACACCAGCAACAGAACAACGCCGATGAGCAGTATGCGGAGCAGGTATGGGTACGCTGGATGATTCCGCAAGTGAATCATAGAATCTGTGGCTTTCCTCGCCGGTTAGTTACTGCATTGTCCGCTAGTGGGTAGCCCGGCGGAATTCTCAAACGACACCGATCTACAATCGCTGGCATTCCACCACCACTCGATCTCCTGGTTGTGTTGCCGTCTTCTCAATCATCCCAGCCGGCAACTCCAACACAAACTTAGCCTGGCGCACGATGGGGCCGATACGATATGGAGCTACCTTCTTCGCCAACCCAACGACTGCGCCCTCTTCGGATATAAAGAGCACGTCGATCGGAAAGCTCATGAAAAACGTGTGCACGCTATTACACGGTTTGATCATGAGTCCCTGGCCGGCCTCCAGGGACCGATGACCGATCAGCCCCCGGAGGCGGCTCCACGCACTGTCTGCGATTGTGCCTTGTTCGATCAGCGTCTGGTTTCGTGTCACGTTGTAGGCGTTCATGGCTGCGGCGATACATTCGATTTCGCTCGCTTAACCGCCGGATCGTTCGACCGAACTCGCGACGAGGTCTGGCGCTTGTCCTGATGGTTCGACAGGCTCACAACGACGGCCTGCCGAAGGGATCCGGCGGGAGCGGCTGAGAAGTAACCCCAAACGAGCAGCTACTGGGCGAACCTAAGAATCTGCAGCCCATAATTGGGTCCACCCTCACCACCTGAACCACTCTCTATGGCCCCGACGAAATGGCCAACGATGTGTCCGCTATCGCCAGTGAGATCGTAGCTCTCCAATACAAACACAGCAAAACCGACGATGTGAGCCTCGGCGTCCGGGCCCTCGCCGATGATCTCGTCATAGATCGGCACGTAGACTTCCTGGTCCAACCACTGATCCAGGCAGTCGCGGATTGCCTCAGTATTGCTGACACCGCCAATCTGGGTCACTGTGTCGTCAATCGCCAGCAATGGGCTGGTGTCTGGGTTACAGATCGCGGCGGCGAGTTCTTCGTCGCTTGAAGTCCCACCATCGTAGTCTATCCACGTCCAACTGTGACCGGTCAATGGAGGTCCCTCTATGCCCCGGCACTGGCATCGTTCGTCTCCCTCATCGACGTGTTCGTATACTGAGAACTCCCAAACGAGTGGAACTGCGGCGCCCACCTCGTGTATCTGCAGTGTATAAGCGAAATCACGGTCGACGTCGTCGTCTTTGACCGGTTTGGGTTGAGTTCCTCGGAGGAGGTTCAAATTCAACGGTACCAGGTATATATGCTCCAAATCTGCGATGCGCCGGTTTTCGACAATCCATTCAAGCTCCCCGGCCGCTCCCGGCCAGGTGCCAGTAATGGCCGGCTCGCCGTAGAATTTGATCGAGTAGGTGCCGGCAGCATTGCATGTGTTCTTGAAGCGAATGGAGATTAGGGTGTCGGGGTCGTCGTAGAGACGCTGCATGGCCTCCGTCCACTTGAAATCACTGAATCCCATGTTATCGAGTTCGTTGCCGTATGTTCTATCGAATTGGTGCTTGTGGTACAGGCGCTTGAACTCGTATTTGTCTTTCTTTTTTTTCTTCCAGCCAAAGGAATCGACATCGAAGTGTCGCTCCGGTGTATTCCACCACTCTTCCTCGCCCAGTACGTAACCCTCCCACTGGAAGGCCAGGGGCCACAGATTGTCGTGCTCCGCTACCCCGACACCGTACACTGCGCTTTGGGCTGCTACGGTGAACGTATCGAGGCCGACGACGCTGGCAAAGAATGAAGAGAAGGTTTGCGAAGCATCGACCTGTAGGCAGTCTGTGGAGGCGCACGGATCAGCCGGCACGGTTGCCCACTGCCACTGGGCTGAGTCGGCGCCATTGGCTAGCGCGTAGGACTGGATCTCGTTGTCGATCTGAGCTGTGGTGCCGCCGACAAGGTACATGCGCATTCCGGCCTCCGCCGCGGCATCAGCAGCGTTCTGAACACGTAGGTGTTGTATAAATGCATAACCTCCATCCAGGATCATACCCAGGAAGCCCAACACCACAACAAGTAGCAAGGTATACGTGATGAGCGCACTACCTTGCTCGGACTGAGCATGCCGGCGCAATTCATGCCACATGGTACACCTTCTTTCTCTCACTGATTCATGTGAGTCTTACCCCGAAGGGTGATGGAGCCGTTGGTCCCGATGAAATCTACGATAAACGGCGTGATTGATGTATATGGATACGTAACTTCTACCTCTACCCACCCATTGTTTACGTCAGTTGTGATCGTCACGGTAGCCAAATCCGGGTCCAGGCCAAACATATACTGCTTCACAGTAGCTTCAATACCCGCAACGTCGTTGAGGTCAGCAAGAGCGTAACGGGCGCCTCTTCGGGCAGAGTATGCCAGTACGTTTTGCCCGTACACTGCTCGACCAAGATCGAGGACACCGATCGTCAACGCCAGAAACATCACGACCGAAATGGTATACTCGATCAAGGCTTGTCCAGATTCCATGTTGCTGTTCGTCATGGGTCAGTCCGTGCACTACGCCGTCAGTCAGGCTAGAGCGAGCTCTGAAGATGGTAAGCTTGAGGCTTACCGCCAGTCACCCTTGCGAAGGTTCGCGAGCAGGCCCTGGACCAGAAGTGAACTCGCAACTGAGAATCGCTGTATTGCCAAGGCTACGGGTAACCTTCGCAAGGGTGAGCCTCAGAACCGCCGTTGTTGGAGAACACGCGCGTCGATGCCGAATACAGAGGGCTCCAGGAAGATGCCGGCTGCCTCGAGTCGATCCATGAACTTGGGCCGGACACCGACCGGCTTCAGATCGCCGAGCACGCGTCCTTGCCGAAAACCTGTCTGCTTGAAGACAAAGATGTCTTGCATCACGATCACGTCGCCCTCCATGCCCTGAACTTCTGAGATGTTCACAATCCTCCGACTGCCGTCTCGCAGGCGGGCCACGTGTACCACCATGTCCAGGGCCGAAGCGACTTGCTCCCGGATGGCGCGGAGCGGCAGGTCCATGCCGGCCATCAGCACCATCGTCTCAATACGGCGCAACGTATCCCGCGGCCCGTTGGAGTGAATTGTGGTCAGAGACCCGTCATGGCCGGTGTTCATGGCCTGCAGCATGTCCAATGCCTCACCCCCCCGGGCCTCCCCCACCACAATCCTCTCCGGGCGCATGCGCAGGGCGTTGATCACCAGATCGCGAATCGTGACCTCACCTTTGCCCTCAATGTTCGGCAATCGGGCCTCCAGCGTCACTACGTGCTCTTGGTGAAGCTGCAACTCAGCGGCGTTCTCGATCGTGATGATCCGTTCATCGTGGGGAATGAAGCTGGATAGCACATTCAACAATGTGGTCTTTCCGGCACCAGTACCACCGGAGACGACAATGTTGAGGCGCGCCTCCACGCAGGCCTTCAGGAACTGCGCGATCTGTGGAGTCATTGTCCCGAAGTTGATCAAGTCCTCGACGGTAAACGGCTCCTTGGCGAACTTTCGGACCGATAGTACAGGCCCGACCAGGGACAGTGGCGGAATGACGGCATTGATCCGGGACCCATCAGGCAACCGTCCGTCAACCATGGGTTGGCTTTCGTCGATGCGCCGGCCCAGGGGAGCTACCATCCGAAGAATGATTCTCATAAGATGATCTTCATCCTCGAACTGCGTGTTGGTTTTGTGAAGCTTGCCCCCCCGTTCCACGTAGACCTGATTTGGGCCGTTCACCATGATCTCTGTGATGCTTTCGTCCGCCAGGAGTGAATCCAGCGGTCCGTAGCCGAGAATCTCGGATACGATCTTTTCGAACAGATGATCACGATCTACCCGGTTAAGTACAACGTCCTCTGTTTCGAGGACGCTTTCATACAGACCTCTGATTGTCTGTCGAACGGCGTCGATGTCGGAGAGGTTCATCTGCGGGTCGAGTTCGGCAATCAGTTTTTCCTGAACCCGTTTCCGCAGGTCCCGAAACGTGTCACCGACTGGCTCTCGTTCCTTCAGTCGTGCCTGGTCGAGCCGCGATCCCTGATCGGTTGGTCCATTCTGTGGCTTTGGTTCACTGATCCGTGTACGATATCGGCCTAACACGAGGTATCCTCACTTTCCGTCGAAAAGGCTCTGCGATGGTGGAATCAACAACCGCCAACCCGGTCGAATGAGATTCCGATTCTGGATAATGTCGTTGAATCTGAGCAATGCGTCAACTGTCGTATTGTACTGGCGTGCGATGTTGCCAAGCGTGTCGTTGGGGCGGACTACGTACAGCTCGACTGGCGGTGTGGTCGTAGGCTCAGCGTTGATAGTCTCCTCCTGCGTAGGCGCCTGCATGTCTGGTACTGCGGCGTTGATAGTCTCCTCCTGCGTAGGCGCCTGCATGTCTGGT
>JBHHXF010000251.1:0-5627 GCA_046756905.1 Anaerolineae bacterium
GGCCAGCGCCGAGACGTCTGCCCCCTGCCTCGCGCCGATCTCCAGCAAAACCGCGCCATCGCGCCGCAGTCGCGTGGGAGCCTGGGCAAGCAGCCGGCGGATCAGAGTCATGCCGTCCGGGCCGGCGACCAGGGCTGGCTCCACCGGTTCGTAGCCGCAGATGTCTGGGGGCAATTGCGCCAACTCCGGTTTTGCGACGTACGGTAGGTTAGCGACGATGATGTCAAACCGCAAGTCCGGTTCCAGGCCATCCAGCAGATCCTCTCGGGTTAAGTGTACCCGATCCTCCACTGCGTGGCGCTGCGCGTTGATTCGCGCTACCTCCAATGCTTCGGGGGAAATGTCAGTCGCATGGACTTGGGCCTGCGGGAGATGTGTGGCCAGGGAAATTGCGATGCAGCCGGATCCGGTTCCCACATCAACGATATGTGGTTGTGTATGCCGTAGTGCGCAGTGCGTAGTGCGTAGTGCAAGGGCCCGCTCCACCAGGAGTTCGGTCTCTGGGCGAGGGATGAGGACACGGTGATCGACGTAGAAGTTCAGGCCGTAGAATTCTTTGTTACCGGTGAGGTAGGCAACCGGTTCGTGGTGGAGCCGACGGTGGATCAGTTCGACGATGGCTGTGCGGGCCTTTGCCGGCAGCAGGTCGTGCAGGCGCGCCAGTAGAGCGGGCCGGCTGATGCCCAGAGCGTGGGCCAGCAAAACCTCGGCATCGAGACGCGGGGTGTCCAGGTCTACACGGCGCAGCACGCTCGTGACCTGGCCGATAGTCTCTGCGATGGAGGGCGCATCAGTTAACAAAAAGGCAGCCGCCCGGTAGGGGGCCGCTGCCGGCTGAGATGTGTGTCCTTCTCGACTCACGCCAATTCCAGTTCCTGAAGCCGTTCTGCCTGCTCCTGGGCACTGAGTTCGTCTATGAATTCGTCGATCTCGCCGTCCAGCACCCGCTCCAACTGGTGAGAGGTCAGTCCTACGCGGTGATCGGTGACGCGGTTCTGGGGGAAGTTGTAGGTGCGAATCTTCTCGGCTCGCTCGCCCGTACCCACCTGCGACCGCCGCGTGGCGCCCAGTTCGGCCAGGCGTCTATCTTCTTCAATCTGGTAGAGCCGCGCGCGCAGCACTTGCAGGGCCTTGGCCCGGTTCTGGTGCTGCGATTTCTCGTCTTGACAGGAGACGACGAGCCCCGTTGGCAAGTGGGTCACTCGCACGGCCGAGTCAGTCGTATTGACACTCTGACCACCCGGACCACTGGAGCGAAAGACGTCTATCCGCAACTGGGTGGGGTCAATCTCGACCTCGATTTCGTCCATTTCGGGTAGCACTGCCACGGTAGCCGTGGAGGTGTGAATGCGGCCGCTGGCTTCGGTCTCCGGCACGCGCTGTACGCGATGGACGCCGCTCTCGTACTTCAGGCGGGAAAAAGCGCCTTGCCCCCTCACCTCGAAGATGATCTCCTTGAAGCCGCCGATGCCGGTCGGATTAGAGCTGATGACCTCTAGTTTCCACCGATGGTTCTCGGCGTAGCGTTGATACATGCGGTAGAGATCGGCGGCGAACAGTGCCGCCTCCTCGCCGCCGGTGCCGGCCCGGATTTCCATGATGACGTTTTTATTATCGCGGGGATCCTTCGGGACCAAGAGCCGGTGCAGTCGCTCCCATAGATTGTCTCGCCGGGCGGCCAGAGCGCCAATCTCTTCCTCCACGAGCGCGCGCATCTCGTCGCCCAGGCTGTCTTCCAACATCTCTCGAGTGTCTTCGAGTTCCTGGTCAATAGCCTGGTACTCGCGGAACGTTCCAACCAGGTCTTGAATCTCGGCCTGTTCCTGCGCATACTGCCGAACCCTGTCCGGGTTGGTCGCCACCTCAGGTGTGGCCATCAGCCGATTTAGCTCTACGTAGCGCTGCTCGACCCGCTCTAGTTTGTCTAACATCTGTGGTTCATGCATGCTTCGTCATGTGCGGCAGTGGCCGGCCTATTGAAGGGTGATCCATAAGGGCATATAGCCCCACAGAAACATGAACCCATGCACCGGCCCGTCTCGGCGAGCCTCGTCAAGGGCCTTTTTCAGCTCTAGTTCCGAGAGGCCGGCACGGAATGTCCCGTGTTGGGGTGCTCCTAAGCTGTCCCATGGCTTGGACGCGCTGAACACCTCAAAGTGTGACGGTTCTCCTCGCCGATCAAAGAATAGGCGCACCATCCACAACCAGTGTTCTCTCCCGACTTTGTCCATCTCCGTCTTGCGTATCCACCAGTCCACGCGGCGTTGATCGAAGCCATCCTCGCGTTGAATCATCCACGGCCCTTCCATCGCCTGGCGGGCCATGCTGGTGAGCAACAATCGAACCTTCCCATTCCACCGGCCCGTGGCGCGTCGCATGTGCTCCTGCGTCTCACGATTCGGCCAAACCACGTTCAACAACTCTCGTAGATGCACTACCATGCTTTCAATGCTCCTTGACTACGATACTGTGCCCAGACATTAATTATACAGGTTTTTAATGAAGTTCCAAAAAGTAGGCGTTCACGATTGCCCAGTGTGCGGTCGTATGATTCTCTCGATGGTGCTGAGTCGCCCAATCTTACACTGTCCAGAATACGTTCTAAGTGCAACGCCTTTCAAATAAGACCTCGGAGGTCTCCGACACAGGCGCTCGGAGGCAGAATCGGCCTCAAATGGGCTTGAACCTGACCAGTTGGAGGCACTTCTGAGACCTCCGAGGTCCGAACGTCGCTTATTTGAGCGGAGTTCATCCTGAGCCTGTCGAAGGATGGCGGCTTGGCGAGGCCGCACCCTTCGACAGGCTCAGGATGCTTGTTGGTTCGAAGTCTCGTTGTGTACTAGAGGCTGCCGGCAGCCCTCTCGGCGGCCTGGATGATCTCACCGCCAGCCACCAGCCGGCGCATGGTGTCGATGAGGGGGTACATCACGGTGTCGTGCTCGATGAAGGGGACGTGCCGGCGGATCAGCTCGTACACCGGCGCGGTGCCCACACCGAGACGGGCAGCGGCCGGCATGTCGCGCCGGCGGAAGTCGATGGCCTGCGCTGCAGCGAAAAGCTCCAGACCAACGATGGTTTCGACGTTCTTGAGCACATCCCGCGCGTGGCGCACGGCGGTGCCGCCCATGCTCTGGTGATCCTCGGTATTAGCCGACGTGGGCACGGTGTCGGCGCAGGCAGGGTGGGCCAGCACCTTATTCTCGGAAGTCAGGGCGGCGGCCGTGTAGTGGGCGATCATGAAGCCGGAGTTCAGGCCACCGTGCTCAGTCAGGAAATCGGGCAGCAGGCCGCCGTTCAGGTCGGCGTCCACCAGACGGTTCAGCCGGCGCTCGGAGATGTTGCCCAGTTCTGTCAGCCCCATGGCCAGGTAGTCCATCGACATGGCCATCAGCTCGCCGTGAAAGTTCCCCCCCGACAGGGCGACCGGTCCGTCCTCTTCCGAGAAGATGAGCGGGTTGTCCGTCGCCGAGTTGATTTCGATCTCCAGTGCCCAGCGGGCATAAGCGACAGCGTCGTGGACGGCGCCATGCACCTGGGGGATGCAGCGCAGCGAGTAGGCATCCTGCACCCGGCGAGGGTCATGTTCACCTCGGATGAACTGGCTACCATCCAAGAGCTTGCGGATGTAGCCAGCGGCTTCGATCTGCCTGGGATGGGGACGCACGGCCTGGATGCGGGGATCGAAGGGATCGGTGGAGCCGTTGAGGGCCTCCAGGCTGAGGGCGCCGGCGATGTCGGCGGCGTGGACCAGGTTGGAAGCACCGTGCGTGACGAGGGCGCCGAGGCCGGCCATGAACGCCGTGCCGTTGACCAGCGCCAGGCCCTCTTTGGCGGCCAGTTCGACGGGCGCGATGCCGGCCCGCGCCAGCGCCTCACTGCCGGAGAGAGTTTCGTCCTCGAAGGTGGCCTCTCCCTCGCCGATCACCACCAGCGTCATGTGGGCCATCGGCGCCAGGTCGCCGCTGGTGCCCAGGGAGCCCTGCTCTGGAATCACCGGGTGGACAGCCTGGTTGAGCATGGCAATCAGGGTCTGGAGCGTTGCGGGGCGGATGCCGGAGTAGCCCTTGGCCAGGGTGTTGGCCCGCACGATCATCAGCGCGCGGACTGCTTCCTGGATCAGGTGGGGTCCAACGCCGGCAGCGTGGCTGCGGATCAGGTTGCGCTGCAGCGCGGCCGTCTCGTCGGGGCCGATTTGCCGGTCGCGGAAGTGGCCGAAGCCGGTGGTGATGCCATACACCACATCACCCTGCTCCACGAACTGCTCCACAGCCGCCCGCGACCGCGCGACACGCGCCAACGCCTCGTCGCTGATTTCCACGCGAATGGCCGGCTGGCGTGCCACCGCAACTACTTGCTCAATGGTCAGGTGTTCCCCGTCCAAAGTGACTGTTTTCATGCTCATCGTCCTCTGTCCAGTGATCAGTAACCAGTGATCAGTAATCAGTCGTCATGAACAGCGTTCACCCTGAATGACGAAATTGCTAGATGGCTTGTTGGCTTGCAGCGTGCCCAGCCATCTAGCCATCTAGCCAACCAGCCAACTATTTTCGCAGCAGACCACTGATTACTGATCACTGATTACTGATCACTGGTTACTGTGCTCCAGAACGGCTCCAGCTCAACGCCCAGCCCATCGGCCAGGCGGTTGACGTAGGCGTAGTAGCCGGTGATCTGGTTGATGTCCAGGATTTCGAGGTCGGTTAAGCCGGCCTGCCGCAAGCGTTCCACGTCGTCCTGCTGCATGTTCCACGGCTCCAGCGTTAGCTTGACGACGTAGTCCAGCATGGCGCGATCCTTGTCGCTGATGTCCGCCTGTCGATAGTCGTCGATCAGTTGCTGGACCAGCGCATCATCTTTGGTCAACCTGCGGAGACCCGCTCCGTGGTGTGTGATTCAGTAGTGGCAGTGGTTGGCCGCTGAGGCGACGACGGCGATCATCTCGCGCTGCACACGCCTGAGCGGCCCCTTGCCATACATGAGCGTTTTGTACAGGTGCACGTGGGCGGCCAACGACTCGGGGTGCAGGCTGTGGATGGTCAGAATGTGATCCACTCCACCCCACGGCTCCACAAGCTTGCTGTACTGCTCGGCCAGGTCGCCCTCGGCTTCTGCTTCGTCGATTACTCTGATCCAGGCCATTGATGTCCTCCGACTTGGGGTGTGGGGGTTGATGGCGGGAATTGTAGCACAGGCGTGCCGATGATTGAAATCACCGGCTGATACTGCGAAGTGCATCAAAAACGCACTGGGCTGGACTGGATTTGCAACATCTGGTGGAAGCAGAGGGATGTCGTTATTGCCCCGCAACTCTCTAACTTGTTTTCAACAGGTTTTGGGTATCAGCGGGGCGTTTATCTTGACAATGGCACATTACTCCGAAGCGGGACGAGAGAGCATCCTGAGTAGCCGGAGCGTAGCGTAGGCGTATCGAAGGGTGCGGCTTTTTGGCTTCAAGACTCATAAACCCGCACCCTTCGATACGCGCTCCACTACGTTCCGCGCTACTCAGGGTGCTGGTCCCTACAGTAGCCGTGGGCTGAATCGACTGTTTATCAATGTGCCATTGTCAAGTTATGAAGATCGAGAAAATAATCCGGAACTGCTCCTCACTTTCCCGCCAGCGCCCG
>JBHHXF010000252.1:0-5624 GCA_046756905.1 Anaerolineae bacterium
GCTGGATTGGCGTGGTCTCAACCGCCGGCCCCAAGATCGGGGAGACGGTCTATGCCGGCGGACCTGGCCGCTTGTAGCGTGATGATCTCCAGTTCGCGCGTGACCTCAGCCGGCAGATCCTTGGTCGTATAGGCAGCGATAACCTCCTCCGCACGTTGGTGGGCGCGCTCCGCAGCGTCCAGGCTGCCCTTTGTCTCCCAGTTGCGGCGGAAGTCGCGGTCAATCACAGGGCTGGGGATGAACAGCTCTTCGCGGAACCAGCGGCGCGTGTGGCGTGTGGTCAGGAAATTGCCGGCGTGCCCCACCTGGCGGATGATCTCCAACCCCAGCGGCGTCTCGCGCTCCACGACGCCGGCCACCAGCCGCTTAGCCATCCCCACAATCTCCGCATCGATCACCAGTTTCTCCAGGCTGAAACAACTCTCAAAGTCGAGCATACCGGGGCCGGAGATCATGTTTATGCCGGCCAATGCGCCCAACACTGCTCCAATACCCGACTCAAGCCCACTCTGAGCGTCCACGATTTTAGCATCAGACATCCCCAGGTAGGCATGAGTCGGCAGGCCGAGATACTTGCCCACTTCAGCGTAAGCGCAATCGATCATCATAGTTTCAATGGCGCCCATTGGGGTGGTGCCGGTCCGCATATCGAAGGCCGCCGGCGAGCCGCCCCAGACGATGGGCGCTCCGGGGTTGACCAGTTGGTGAATCGTGACGCCACTCAGGTTCTCGGCAGCGTGCTGAACGACCGTACCCAGGAGCGTTGCCGGTCCCGTGGCGCCGGTTAGGGGCATGCTTACCAACTCCGCCGGCACTCCGTACTGCGCGCAGTCCATCAGGTTCTCGCACGTAATCTCTGACCACAAAAGCGGCGGCGAGGGGCAAACATCGAAGACAGCTCTGGGCTTTTCTGCTAGCGCTTCTTCGCTGCCGGCGACTGTCACCAGGAGGTCTTTCATCATTTTCCAGGTCTCGACAGCAAACGCGCCGGTGACGACCGGCTTGCCGGTGTAGAGGAGGACCAGGTAGAGCCGATACAGGTCGGAAATCTCCTGGGGAACATCGGCGCACACCAGGGAGGTGGCGACAGCGTCCAGCGCGTCTAGCCCGTCGGCCAGCTTGATGAAGCGCACACAGTCGGCGGTGACAGGATCGCGTGATTGTCTGGCCCCGTGGTCGAGGATCTCGATGGCGGCCGATCCGGGGTCGAAGTGAACGTCGTTACCACCGTAGTGGACTGCCGGTTGACCATCGGCGTCGTAGATATGGAAAGACGATGGAGCCGTCTCTACTGCCCGACGCGCCAGATCGGCCGGAATGTGCGCTACCTGAGCCTTCAGGTCCACCTGCGCGCCGTTGCCGGCCAGGAGGCGCAGCGCGCGATCGGAATGGACGCGCACGCCGGGGTCGGCCAGCAGATCGTACGCCTCCGCGATCACGTGCTCGATCGTTTCATGAGATAGGAACCGTATTTGAGGTTGTATGCTCACTTTCTGTCTCCCCGCGAGTATCGGTCTTGAGCCGTGGGTTTACGCTCCGAGTAGCAGTCAACCCTCAGTCAGCAACGAAAAGGGCTGTGAACCTGAACCGGGTTACATCCACCAGTCCTCGATCGGTGAGTTTCAGCTCGGGGATGACTTCGAGACCGAGGAAGGAGAGGGCCATGAATGGCTCGTCCAGTGTGCACCCCAGTTGATGGGCAGCGCCGGTAACGGCTTTGAAGTCTCGGGAAACATCATCGCCAGTCCGATCGGACATCAGACCGGCCACTGGCAGGGGCAACTGCGCCACCACCTGACCGCCGTCGGCCACCACCAGCCCGCCGCCCATGTCCACGACCGCCCGTGCTGCGACGTACATATCCGCGTCGGACGCGCCGGCTACAATAAGGTTGTGGTGATCGTGGGCCACGGAGCCGGCAATGGCCCCACTGCGCAACCCGAATCCCTCCACAAACCCCAATCCAATCGCCCCCGATGCTGTGTGTCGCTCGATCACGGCCAGCTTCAGCATATCACGCTGAGGATCGGCCACGGCGTGTCCGTTGCGCGTTGTAGCCTCTCGCACAAGGCTGCGGGTCACGACCTGGTCGGGGATGATGCCGATCACCCGCGCCTGCCGGCCCTCGGCGGGGATGGCGAAGGCATTCGGGCCGAAGTCGCCGGTGTTCATCGTTCGCCGAACTTCGGTCGCCGGCCGTGCTTCAGATCGCGGCAGGCGCATCTCACCTTTCTCGGCCGCCAAATATCCATTCCGATAGACGCGCAGGATGTTGAAGTCATCGAAACTGTCAAAAACCACCAGGTCCGCCTTTCGGCCCGGCGCCACTGCCCCTCGATCGCTCAATCCGAAATAGCAGGCCGGGTTTATGGTCGCAATCTGCAACGTCAGGACCGGATCCAGGCCCAGCCCGACGGCCTGTCGGATCAGGCCGTCAATGTGACCGTGCGCCATGAGGTCCGGGGGGGTGATGTCGTCGGTGACAAATATGAACTGGCGGGCATTCTCCGGCGTGACAAGGGGCAACAATTGTTCAAGGTTGCGGGCCACGGAGCCCTCGCGAACCATGATGTACATGCCCAGGCGCAGCTTCTCGCGGGCTTCCGCCAGCGTCGTACACTCGTGATCGGAGCGGATGCCGGCTGCCACGTAGGCGTTAAGCGCCTTGCCACTCATCCCAGGCGCATGACCGTCTACGCGCTTGTCGCCGGCAATGTCCAGTTTCGCCAGCACATCAGGAACAGCCGCTACGACGCCGGGGTAGTTCATCATCTCGGCGACGCCGGCCACCCACTCCTCCTGCAGCAAGGTAGCCATGTCGTTAGCCGTGAGGGCAGCGCCGGCCGTCTCCATGTGCGTCGCCGGCACGCATGAGGGCGCCATGATGAAGACGTCCAGCGGCGACTGCTGGCCAGCGGCGAGCATGTAGCGCACACCCTCCACCCCCAGCACGTTGGCGATTTCGTGCGGATCGCTGACGATGGCCGTCGTGCCATGGGGGACGATCACCCGCGCCAGCGCCGGCGGCGTGAGCATGGTGCTTTCGATGTGGATGTGCCCGTCGATGAAACCGGGGGCGACGTACGCGCCAGCCAAATCGACGATCTCCTCCGCGTCATAGCCAGGGCCGAGGCCGACGATCCATCCATTCCACACCGCCACATCTGTTGTGTATACTTCAGCCGACAGGACATTAACCAACTGCGCATTCTGGAGCAGTAGGTCAGCCGGCGCATCCCCACGTGCTACCGTGATGAGTTCTGCCAGACTACCAAACCCCATTCTACCCCCTCATCTCACAAGTCCAACACCAACCACTATTAATCCCAAGCTCAACAGAAATCCCAGGCCCTGAAACAGGTGGCGCGTTTTGGCATCGCGGTCACGCGCCGTCAGCCGCGCAGCGTGGGCCACGACCGCCGCCAGAATCGTCATTATCGGGTGCAGAAGCGCCGGCCGATCTGGATCGCTCCACGCGAGGACGAGGAGCGCAACGCCAAACACCACGTTCAGATCGACCAGGCCGGTGTATACGGACCCCAGCAGGTTGTCGGGCCGTGAAAAATCCAAATCTCCGGCCCAGCCCCGGGCCGCGCGTATGATAGCCGCGGCGCCGGCGGCCAGGACCAGCCAGCGAATCAGATTGTGCAGGAGAGCCAGAACAGTCATCTCACAAGTTTCCGTGTGCAGAATTCTCCCGATCGCAGCTCCCGTACCGGCTCGCTCAGGAGACCATCGCCGAACGACGGTCGACCTTGTCAGCCTGCGGTATCAACGTCTGTATCAGGTTCCAGCTCAGACAAGGCGTCGCCGGCACCCCCGACGTGTCTTCCCCACCACTGATAGAGCTTTCCACCCAAGAACTGACCACAGAAAAAAGCGCCTACCAGTACCGGAAAAGTAATAATCTGCCAACCTAATCCTGCGAAGATACGGAAGGCGATTACGAAGGGGACCGGAACATGAATTGAGAGAAACCACTGGGGCGAAAGTTTCCTTACACTTGCGCGCCAATAACCAAAAGGCAGGTTCAACACAAAAACGAGGACAGCAACTGCCCAGAGCCTCATATGTTCTACCTCACACCACAAATGCGACTTGATCCAGCAGCCCCACTGACCACTCCCAAACATGCAAGATTGCTTTGCCCCCCGACGGAGGATATGTTGCGGGTTGAGCGTGGACGGTGCGACCATTCTCCCTTTTCTACAATGGTCGCAATTCTACTCCAACCTGTACCTTGATGGCAAGTTGGGTTTCCACTGTCGTGACCTCGCTTTGCAGAAAGCTAGCCGGCGGTGGTAGAATTAGATGTTGGAACACAAGCAGGAGTAGGGATTCCAGGGGACGTGGATGAAGATTCTCGAATCATTGAATGAGGCCCAACGCGAAGCAGTGCAGGCGATTGACGGAGCGGTGCTGGTCTTGGCCGGCCCTGGCTCGGGCAAAACGCGCGTGCTGACCCATCACGCTGCATACTTGATCGACGTGGTGGGCGTTGATCCATATCATATTATGGCTGTTACCTTCACCAACAAGGCAGCCCGCGAAATGCGCGACCGGCTTCACGACCTGGTGGGCGAACGCCGATTAGGCCGGCTCACCCTGGGAACCTTCCACGCTACCTGCGCTCGCATTCTGCGCCGCGAGGCTGAGTACTTGATAGTAGACAACAACTTTGTCATCTTCGATACCGACGATCAAATTCGGCTTATCCGGCAGACAGTCAAAGAGCTGGATTTGAACGACAAACTGTATCGCCCGCCGCAATTGAAAGGTGCAATATCTCGAGCTAAAAATGAGCTTATTGGGCCCAGTGAGTATGCCGCCCCGACCTACTGGCACGAGATCGCAGCGCGTGTGTATCAGCACTACCAATCCCTTCTGCAAGCTAACAACGCTCTGGACTTCGATGACTTGCTGATGGAAGTCGTCCGACTGTTCCGCCGGCAGCCCGAGGTGCGCGACAAGTATCGCCGGCGTTACCAGCACATCTTGGTGGATGAATTCCAGGACACCAACACCGCGCAGTACGACTTCGTCAGGCAGTTGGCCGGCGATGGGAACCATGTTTTCGTCGTGGGTGACGAAGATCAGTCGATCTATCTGTGGAGAGGTGCAGATTTTCGCAACGTCCAGCGTTTCAATCGTGATTTCGAGGATGCGCAAGTCTTCCTGCTGGAACGCAACTATCGCTCAACTCAGACCATCCTGGATGCAGCCCGCAAGGTCATCTCCCACAACACACAGCGCACCCCGAAGGATTTGTGGACCGACAAGGGGGCCGGCCTGCCCATCACGGTCAAAGAGTTATACGACGAACAGGAAGAGAGTTCCTTCGTCGCTGGCGAGATACAGCGACTGATGGCCCGGGACGGCTTCGGGCCGGGTGATTTCGCTGTGATGTATCGCACCAACGCCCAATCCCGCGTCGTCGAAGAGGCCTTCCTGCGCCAGGGGATGCGCTATCGGCTGGTCGGGGCCACCCGGTTCTACGAACGGCGGGAGGTGAAGGACCTGATCGCCTACATGCGTCTGGTCCACAATCCTCTGGACCAGCTCAGCCTGGGTCGCATAATCAACGTCCCGCCGCGCGGCATCGGCCAGATGACCGTCGGTGCGTT
>JBHHXF010000253.1:0-5603 GCA_046756905.1 Anaerolineae bacterium
GTCGGAATAGCATCTTGGGGGCAATGAACAGTGATCAGTAAACAGTAATCAGTAAACAGTAAACGGTGATCAGCATTCTGATAACTGAATACTGATCACTGTTTACTGTCCACTGGTCACTGGTGTTTTGGCTGGATGCTTGTGGCATGGTGCATCAACGAGTTGTTGTAAAGCTGGGTACCAGCGTGTTGACCGCCGGCACGGACCAACTGAACCGTCCCCAGATTCTGGACTTGGTCCGGCAGATGGCCGGGCTTTTCGCTGAGGGCCGGGAGGTGATCCTGGTATCGTCGGGGGCGATCATGGCCGGCCGCGAGGTGCTGGGCTTCCCGACTCTCAGCAAGAACATTCCGTTCAGGCAGGTGTTGGCTGCTGTTGGGCAGGTCCGGCTGATGCACCTTTACACGCAGTTGTTCGATCTCTACGACATCACCGTGGGCCAGGCATTGCTGACGCGGCGTGACCTGGCGCATCGCCGCCACTATCTGAATGCGCGCAACACGCTGATGGCTCTTCTCCAACAACGTGTTCTGCCGGTGGTGAACGAAAACGATACCGTCGCGGTGGAAGAAATCAAGATCGGAGACAACGACAACCTGTCGGCCCTGGTAGCCAATCTGGTGGATGCTGATCTGCTGATCATGTTGACCGACACCGCCGGCCTTTACACAGCCGATCCACGGCTCGAACCGGACGCGCGGCTCATTGCAGAGGTGCCGGTGATTGATGACGCTATCCGCGATCTTGCCGGCTCCACAACTACCGGTCGTGGTATCGGCGGCATGATCACGAAGATCCACGCGGCCGAACTGGCGACCCGCTCCGGAACCGAGGTGGTGATAGCAGCCGGCGGCGTCGAGAACGTGATCTCGCGCCTGGTGGCTGGCGAGTCCATCGGGACGCGGTTCATGGCGACCACCAGCCGGGTCGAGAGCCGCAAACGCTGGATCCTGGCTGAGCCGCCACGCGGAACTGTGACGGTCGATGGAGGTGCGGCTCTTGCCTTGCTGAAGAACGGCAAGAGCCTGTTGCCCGTGGGCGTCACGGCCGTTGAGGGGCGCTTTGAGCGTGGAGAAACTGTACGCATCGTAGATTCGGCCGGCACGGAGATTGGGCGAGGCATCACAAACTATGGGGCCGGCACGCTGGCCGGCATCCGGGGGCTGCAATCGGATCAGATCGAGGAGGTCCTAGGCTACGACTATGGTGCGGTGGTGATTCATCGGGATGACCTGGTTGTTGTATAAAGGCAAGAATCTGAGTCTGTCGCTGGGCAGTGAATGTCACACATATAGGTTGCTGAGGACGAGGGGGGTGTAGGACTTTGCCCTATCAAGATGTAGTTCTTCAGCTCAACCCTGCTGACGTGCAGGTAGCCCATGGATGAAAAGCATCTGGTTTTGGCACTTGGCGTTGGGGCCGCGGCACTGGCTTTCGTCTATTGGGCGGTTGTGATTACCGAAGGGGCCTACTTCGGTGGCCGGCTGGTCACCCACCTGTACGATCGTGGAGCCGAGTCGTACGACGGGATAAAGGAATTCGATGCGACGGAGGATGCCTGGTTCCTGGGTGTCCCGATGATGCGCAATCTTGCGAGCGTCAAGCACCCCCTGGTGCTCGATGTGGCCACGGGCACCGGCCGGATGGCGCTCAGCCTGCTGCGGCAATTGACGTTCGAGGGCCACGTGGTCGGGCTGGACGTGTCGCAGGAGATGCTGAAGATCGCCCGTCGAAAAACACAGCGGTACACCGGTCGGGTAACGCTGGTGTGGAAGGATGCCAGCCGGCTGCCTTTTGCGGACGAGTCTTTCGATGCCGTCGCGTGCGTTGAGGCGCTGGAGTTCTTGCCGCAGCCCCAGGCGATATTGGCCGAGATGGAACGGGTGCTGCGCCCAGGCGGAAGCTTCCTCGTCACGAATCGAATTGGTTGGGAGCGCCATCTCATGCCCGGTCGTGCTTTCAAGCGCGACGAGCTAGAGTCGATGCTGGTCGATCTTGGCCTTGAGCGGGTGTGGACCAAGCCGTGGCAGACGTATTACGATCTGATCTGGGCGCGCAAGCCGGGCACACTCACGAATCGGGGCATACCGCCGGCGCTCACCGACATACTGCGCTGCTCATTCTGCGGAAATGATCGCCTGGAGGATGGGAATGGTATCTTGACGTGCCGCGCGTGTGATCGTCGGTATGTGTGGGGGCAGGGAATTTTGGACTTGGAAAGCAACTTGAGTCAGCATTGAGGAAAAGAAGTGTCGTGACAGTCCGAATTGGTGTGATTAGTGACACGCACCTGACGAACCCAGCCGGCCTGGCGCGGCGAGTCTCCCGGGCCTTTGCCGGTGTGGATCGCATCATCCATGCCGGCGACCTGGTAGCAGTACCGGTCATTGAGGAGCTTGAAAAGATCGCACCGGTATCGGCCGTGCGGGGCAATATGGACAACCCTGCGGTTAAGGCTCGCCTGCCGCTGAAGGTGGTCCACGATGTGGGAGGTGTACGCATCGGCCTGATCCACGGCCACGGCGTATCAGGGGAGATTCTGAGCCGACATGATGTGGATGCGCTGCACGATTATCTACTGAGCCAGTTTGACGAACGGGTGGATTGCATTGTCTACGGACATACACATTCAGCGGAGAACAAGACGGAACAGGGTGTGCTATTCTTCAATCCGGGCACGGCTACCGGTCGGGGAGCAAAGGCAACTGTCGGAGTCCTGACCGTGAACGGGGGTCGCATGACCGGCGAAATCGTTGCTGTGTAGCTTGTGAACAATACGTGGAGGGCGAAATTGGCGTATCAAGAACTCATAGACAAGGGCAAAATGGCCCGCCAGGCCGCTCGCCGGCTGGCCTTTCTCTCGACTTCGGTGAAGAACGCCGCGCTGGAATCCATCGCGGTGGCGCTGGGGACGGAGCAGGGCCCAATCCTGGCAGCCAATGAGCAGGACCTGGCAGATGGACGCGCCGCCGGTCTCAGTCCGGCTATGCTGGATCGGCTGCTACTGACCCACGACCGGCTGAACGGCATGGCGGGCGATGTTCGCAATGTGGCAGCACTCCCCGATCCTACGGGCGAAGTGTTTGACATGCGTACCCTGCCTAACGGCCTGCAAGTCGGCAAGAAGCGGGTGCCGGTTGGCGTGCTGGGCGTGATCTACGAGTCGCGTCCCAACGTGACCATCGACATTGCCGTGTTGGCGCTCAAATCTGGCAATGCGGTCATCCTGCGGGGTGGTAAGGAGTCGCGCCGCTCCAACGAGGCTTTGGCTGGCCTGGTGGAGCGCGCCATAGCCGAGGCCGGCGTACCCGACGGCGCTGTCCAACTCATCCAGACCCCAGACCGCGCGCTCGTACGCGACATGCTGCGCGCCAATGACTACATTGATATGATCATCCCCCGGGGTGGGGCCGGCCTACATCGCTTCGCCATTGAAAACGCATCGATCCCTGTCATCACCGGCGGCATTGGTGTCTGCCACACCTACGTGGACGAGACAGCCGATCTCGGCGATGCGTTGGAGATCGTGTACAACGCCAAGGTGCAACGCCCGACGGTTTGCAACGCGCTGGACACGTTGCTGGTGCACCGCGATGTGGCGGCGGACTTCCTGCCGGCTGTGGCGCGGCGCTGGGGGGAGGCCGGCGTCGAAATACGTTGTGATCCGGCGTCCCTGGCTATCCTCGACGATGGTGCCGGGGTGAGGCCGGCCTCCGACGCCGACTTCGGCAAGGAGTTCCTGTCACTGGTGGCGTCCATCAGAGTAGTGGACAGCCTGGATGAGGCTCTAGATCATATCTATCGATACGGAACCAGCCATTCGGAAGCTATCATCACCGAAGACTACCATTCGGCTCAGCGGTTCTTAAACGAGGTGGATGCAGCAGCGGTGTTTGTCAACGCCAGTACACGTTTCACTGATGGATCTCAGTTTGGCCTGGGGGCCGAGGTCGCCATCAGTACCCAGCGGTTGCACGCCCGCGGCCCCATGGGTCTCAGAGAACTGACCACCTACAAGTGGATCGTCATGGGAAATGGGCAAGTTCGTCCGTAGGTGAAGAGATGACACACAGTCCGAAGGTTGTTGAAAAAAGCGTTGATGAAACTGAAGGGCACCTGGCAGATGGTCAGGTGCGGGCGATTATTGAGGAGCTAAGTGATCACGCCCCACTGATCACGGTCGAGGAAGTGGCTGTCGACCCCCAGGTGATTGCTTTTCTCAAAGCTGCCAATCGCCAACTGAACATCCTCGGCTACACCGAGCACGGCCAGCGTCACGCCAACCTGGTAGCGCACATCGCTTACAACATCCTGGATCGGCTGGGGTATCCGGAGCGTCTATGCCATCTAGCGGCCATTGCCGGCTATTTCCACGATAGCGGGAACCTGGTCCATCGTGAGATGCACGCTCAGTCCAGTGCCATCATCGCGCTGCATGTGCTGGACCGTCTCGGCATGTCCTACGATGAGATCGCCCTGGTCATGGGCGCTGTCGGCAACCACGAGGAAGAGCGGGGCGACATAACTTCGCCGATATCGGCCGCTGTCATCATTGCGGACAAAAGCGATGTCCACCGCAGTCGTGTGCAGGAACAGGATCCTCTGAAGTACGACATCCACGACCGGGTGAATTATGCGACCAAACGCTCCTTCGTCCGCGTTGATGGCGAGAAGCGAACGATTACGCTGGAGCTGGATATTGATACCGGCGTGGCTGAAATCATGGAGTATTTTGAGATTTTCGTCGATCGTATGGTGATGGCCCGGCGGGCGGCCGAGTTCCTGGGGTCAGAGTTCGAGTTGGTCATCAACAATGTCAGGTTGTTCTAGGGAGGAGACACAGAGACTGTGAAAGTTGTTCGATTTCGTCACGACGGTGGCGCGAGTTACGGCGTCGTAGAAGGTGAGGATGTGTATCAACTGCTCGGTGACCCGTTTGGGTCGCCGGCGCGGGGTGATCGGGTTGGTTCCCTGGAGCAGGCAGAACTCCTGGCTCCGGTTGAGCCCAGCAAGATTGTCGCCATCGGGAAGAACTACCTGGACCACGCGGCCGAGCTGGCCTCCCAGGTGCCGGATGAGCCGTTGATGTTCTTCAAGCCGCCTAGCGCTGTCATCGGGCCGGGGACCGGCATCGTCTACCCCCACCTCTCTCAGGAGGTTCACCACGAGGGTGAACTGGTGGTGGTCATCGGGCGGCGGGTGCGGAACACGACGCCGGCTAACGCCCTGGACTATTTGCTGGGGTATACTTGCGGCAATGATGTCACGGCGCGCGACCTGCAGCGCAAAGAGAACCAGTGGGTGCGTGCGAAGGGCTTCGATACGTTCTGTGTGCTGGGTCCTTGGGTCGAGACCGATCTGGATCCTGGCAATTTGGCTGTCGTGACGCGCGTAAATGGGGAAGTACGGCAGAACGGCAACACTGCCCAGATGGCCTGGGATGTTCCCCTGCTGGTCGCTACCGCCAGCAGCGTGATGACTCTCGAGCCAGGCGACGTCATCATGACGGGCACGCCGGCCGGCGTCGGGCCGATTTACCCTGGTGATACGGTCGAGGTCGAGATTGAAGGCATCGGCGTGCTGCGGAATCCAGTGATCAGTGA
>JBHHXF010000254.1:0-5603 GCA_046756905.1 Anaerolineae bacterium
TGAAATCGGTCACAAGATCCCCTTAATCTGTTGGCACGAATGTGGCCGCCTTCAGACTCAGTAGATCCAAATTTCAAGCTCCAAGCGGACCACAGTCCGCGTTTTGGCCGCTGGACTGTGGTCCAGCTAGAGCAAATCTGGATCTACTGAGTCTGCCAACGCGACAGCCATGGCTCGCACATGGGCCGGCGTGCTCCCACAACACGCACCGATGATTCTCGCGCCCAGCTCGCGCACTCGAACGGCGTAGCCGGCCATTACTTCGGGTGTGCCGCTGTAGCAAATCTCGCCATTCACCATTTCGGGGATGCCGGCATTGGACTTGGCCACCAGCACCACGCTGGGATCGGCGGCGTGTATGGCCTGGATGACACCTTCGATCTCAGCCGGCCCGTTGCCACAGTTGCCCCCCAGCGCCAGGGGCCGAAACTCGCGCAGCGCCTCCAGCGCCTTGACCGGGCTGACCCCCATCATCGTGTGGCCGTGCGTGTCGAAAGTCATGGTGGTCACCACCGGCAGATCGCTGGCCGAGCGAGCACCCTCGACGGCTGCCTGCACCTCTTTCAGGTCGCTCATGGTCTCGATCCACAGGACATCTACGCCGCCTTTGGTCAGCGCGGCCGCTTGCTCCGCGAAGCCATCGCGCGCTTCCTCGAAGGTGAGCGTGCCCAGGGGTTCGAGAAGGTCTCCACTGGGGCCTATGGAGCCGGCTACGACCACCTCGTGGGGCGCTGCGCTGGCCCCTGCACGCGCCACTTCGGCCGCTGCCCGGTTGAACTCGGCCGCCCGGTCTTGCAGACCGTGCAACTTCAGGCGAAAACGACTCCCGCCGAATGAGTTGGTCAGAATGATCTGCGCGCCCGCTTCAATGTAGTCACGGTGTACGGCTCGCACCCGATCAGGGTGCAGCACATTCCACTCTTCCGGCGGATCGCCCTGTTGCAGGCCGGCGTCCATCAACATGGTGCCCATCCCACCGTCGGCCAGGATGTAGTCTTGCGATGCCAGCAGTGATTCAAGTAGATTCATCATACCTCCTGTTGGAAGATAGCTAGATGGCTAGATGGCTGGATGGTTCATGTTGCCAGCCATCTAGCCATCCAGCCATCTAGCTATCCAGCCATCTGCTTCCTGCGCTCCTCCATAAGCCGCTTCGCGGTCTCAACCGCCACCGCCGCATCCCGGCAGTACGCATCCGCGCCGATGCTCTCGGCGAAGGCCGCGTTGAGGGGTGCACCGCCCACCAGCACGATCAGATCGTCGCGAATCCCTTCGTCCTCAAGCGTCTGGATGACCACGCGCATGTACGGCATGGTGGTGGTCAGCAGCGCGCTCATGCCGATGAGGTCGGGCTGATGCTCCTCAATGGCCGCCATGAAGTCGTCGGCCGAGGAGTTGATGCCGATGTTGACGACGTCGAAGCCGGCCCCCTCCATCATCATGGCCACCAGGTTCTTGCCGATGTCGTGGATGTCGCCCTTCACCGTGCCGATGACCATGGCGCCGGCTTTGGGAGCGCCGGTTTCGGCCAGCAGCGGGCGCAGAATCACCATGCCGGCCTTCATGGCCTTGGCTGCCATCAGCACCTCGGGCACGAACAGGATGCCATCGCGGAAGTCGTTGCCCACGATTTCCATGCCGGCCACCAGGCCCTGGGTCAGCACCTCGTAGGGTGTCATCCCGCGCGCCAGCGCCTCTTCCACCGCTTCGACCACCTCGTCGGCATAACCGTCGTAGAGGTCATCGCCCATCAGCTTCAGGAGTTCGTCGGTGGGTAGGGTAGCTATGTCGATTTCGGTCTCGCTCACACTGTGCCTCGCTCGAACACGGAGATTGGAGATTGGTTATTGGTTATTAGAGCTCGACTGCCGGGCTTCACGTTTCACGTCTTCACGTTTCACGCCGCTCTCGACGATGCCGCCTACGTTTCTCATGCCCATCCGGGTATGCCGGCGGATTCGGCAACAGATTCATCAGGTGCGGAAATGGGTCACGCATGTGCGGGATGTGCATGGCGGCTACGAATTCCTCCTGAAACTGCGGCGCCACGGCTGTTTCCACATATTCGACCCAGCGTGCCACTGCCTGGGCCTCGCGCCGCTTGTCGCGGTTCAGCAGCGCGATGCGCGCTCCATCTCCAGCGGCGTTGCCCACCGCGTAGACCCGCTTCAGATCGCAGTCGGGGATCAGCCCCAGAACCATGGCATGCTTCGGGTCGATGTAACTGCCGAAAGCGCCGGCCAGTACAATCTTATCTACCGTCCTGACGCCAGCGCGGTTCATCAGCAGTTTCGCGCCGGCGTACAACGCCGCCTTCGCCAACTGGATGGCGCGCACGTCCGCCTGGGTGACCAGAATAGGCTGGCCGGTTGCAGTGTCCTGAGGCCCCTCCCGAGCCTGTCGAGGGGCCTGTCGAAGGGAGGCCTCGTCGGCCGTGGCCAGGATGTAGGCTCCCGTCCGCCCGTTCCACCGCACGCGCGGGCCGGCGGCATCAGGATCGAAGCGGCCGTCGGGGCGCAGGATGCCGGCCAGGAACAACTCGGCCACGGCTTCGATGATACCCGATCCACAGATGCCGGCGGCAAGCTGGCCAGGTTGATCACCCCACTCATCGGACCAGCGCTCATCGCCGATGATCTTGAAGCGCGGTTCCTTCGTCTCGGGGTCGATGCGTACCCGCTCGATGGCGCCCGGAGCGGCGCGCATGCCGTGGGTGATCTGCGCCCCCTCGAAGGCCGGCCCGGTGGGGCTGGAGGCGCTCAGCACGCGATGCCGGTTGCCCAGCAGGATTTCGCCGTTGGTGCCGATGTCGATGATCAGCATCATCTCATCCTGACGGTGGGGCGCTTCGGCCAGCAGGACGCCGACGTTGTCTGCGCCGACGTGGCCGGCTTCCAGTGGCAGGATGTGAATGTTGGCCGCCGGATGGAGCCGAATGGCCAGATCGCGCGCCTTCACGTCGATGGCATCGTGAGTGGCCAGGGCGAAGGGGGCCGCGCCCAACTCGACCGGGTCGATCCCCAGCAGGATATGATGCATCACCGTGTTGCCCACCAGGACCGCCTCGTAGATGTCGCGGGTCTTGATGCCGGCCCGCGCCGCCGC
This sequence comes from Anaerolineae bacterium, assembly GCA_046756905.1. Taxonomy (GTDB): domain Bacteria; phylum Chloroflexota; class Anaerolineae; order Epilineales; family JAANWY01; genus JBHHTZ01. The sequence continues at coordinate 3,106 of JBHHXF010000254.1, forward strand.
TCGGCCGGCCAATTGGTTGAGGGCATCGATGATGGCGCGGTGCATCTTCGTCAGGCCGTCGCTGTGGGTCATGGCATAGGACACGCGACTCATCAGGTCTTCGCCGTAAGTGACCTGGGGGTTCATCATCGCTTCGGTGGCCAGCACCTGGCCGGTGCGTAGGTCGCACAGATAGCCGGCCACCGTCGTGCTGCCGATGTCCACCGCCAGGCCGTAGGCCCCCTCGTGGTAGCCGGGGCGCACGTCGATGACCTCGCGATCCTTGTCCTGAGCACTGTCGCTCGTCCTGAGCCCAGTCGAAGGGAAGGGTTGCCACATAGTGACGGTAGCGGCCCAGTTTCCCTTGCGCAACGTGCGCTGCAGGTCACGCAGGGCGAAGTAGTCGATGCGAAGGTTCTCCAGCCCCCACTGGTCCGCCAGAGCGACGCGCAGCCGCTCCCAGTCGCCGCGCTGGTCTTCCAGCACCGCCTCTTCGACCTCGACGTAGACCTGGCGCACCGCCGGCCTGATCTCAATGACCCGTTCCGTGGCCGACTTGCGAATGATCTGCTTGCGAGCCTGGCTCTCTTTGGGCACCGTCACCAACACGTCGTCCTGGGCATAAGCGGAACACGCGAGCCGGCAATCCTCCGCGCCCAGGCGTTGCAGCAGGCCGGCCTCTTCTGCGCCGGCGGGCGACAGATGTCCGTTGCCTGACACGATGCCGTGTTTCTGGAATGTGCCATCTTCGATATGAACCTTGCACTTGCCGCAGGTCAGCCGGCCACCGCAGATGCTCTCGATCTCCACCCCCACCTGTCGGGCGGCGTCCAGCAAAGACGTACCCGCCGGCACGCGACCGCGCTGGCCGGCGGGCATGAAGATGACAAGGGGCTGTTTGTCTGATAATGTATGTTCGGACATTGCGCCCTAATTGTATCTTATTGGGAATATAAATTCAAGGACGAAAAGTCTCATTTGTGTCCATGCTGTTGCCGATTTCGGAGGAATGGGCTATAATCTACACTTGAAGCAACGACTCAGCACAAGTGAGCGGCGAGTTAGTCTGCAGCGGACTGGGATTGAGGTCAGAATGGCTCTGCAAACAGTGACGGTTCGTTTACCCGATATGCTATACCAACAGATCGAACAGCGTGCCCGTCGGATGCGCCGCTCGGTCGAAGATGAACTGGTGGCCCTTGTGGCGGCCGCGCTGCCCTCCATGGACGATCTACCGGCCGATATTGCCGATGAGATGGCGCAGCTTGGCCTCTTGACCGACGACGAATTGTGGCAGGCAGCGGTCACTACTTTGACGTCCCGTGAGTCTGAGCGGATGCAGGCTCTACTGTTAAAGCGACAGCGCGAGACGCTGACGCCGCAAGAGGAGCAGGAGGCCAAAGTCTTGCTACATCGCTATGACCGTACCATGCTGGTGCGGGCTCAGGCCGCTGTTCTCCTCAAAGAGCGCGGTCATGACATCTCAGGCTTGCGCCACTCGCCGCCTGCCTCATGAGCAAGGCGCACATTCCACCTCCGGTCCGTCAGGCTGTAGCTGAACGGTCGAGTAATCGCTGTAGTTATTGCCTAACCCCCGAGGACATTGTAGGCGCGCATTTCACGATCGATCATGTTGTGCCAGAGTCATTGGGAGGCACGACCACACAGGACAACTTATGCCTTGCCTGTTGGAGCTGCAATCTGATCAAACATGATCGAATTGCTGCCTCAGACCCAGAGACAGGTGAGACGGTCCGTCTGTTCCACCCTAACCGGTAGAACTGGCGTGAGCATTTTGCGTGGCAGGCAGGTGGGTTGCTGATTGTGGGCCTGACGGCAACGGGCCGGGCAACCGTTAGCGCTCTGAGACTCAATCGGGCTCCTTTGGTCAACGCTCGCCGGCTGTGGATGGAGGCCGGCTGGCACCCGCCGGCTGAGTAGAAGAGTCTTGAACACCTGGGCAGAACGTGAAGCGCGGCGCATCAGAAAGGCACGAACCTTGCTCCAACCCGGCGTGGAGAATGCCGGCGGCACCTGGGCCGACCTGGGCTGCGGGGACGGTATCTTCACCTCAGCGTTGTACATGCTACTCCAACCGGGTAGCGAGATTTACGCAGTGGACAAAAGCCGGCGCGCCCTCAAATCCCTGACCCACAACTTCGCCGCGAGCTATCCCCAGGCCTCGCTTCACCCAATCCTGGCCGATTTCACGCACCCGCTGTCGCTGCCCCCGCTGGACGGCTTAGTCATGGCCAACTCACTCCACTTCGTCAGGCAGAAAAGGCCGGTCCTGGTCCAGCTTGCCAGCCTCCTCAAGCCGGGTGGCCGGCTGATTGTGGTGGAGTACAACACGACCCGAGGCAACTATCCCGTCCCATACCCGCTGGACGAGGCAGGGTTCCTGCAATTGGCCAGAGAGGTCGGACTGAGGGAGGCGCGGATCATCGCGGAGATTCCGTCCACCTTTCTGGGCGAAATGTATGCCGGCCTGGGACTGGCGGGGACCAGTAGTCAGTAAT
>JBHHXF010000255.1:0-5590 GCA_046756905.1 Anaerolineae bacterium
ACTGAAGAATCCGGACATTTCACCCGATAAGATTCGGCTGCGCCAAAGATTGGTCGATGTGGAAGGACAGGTCTTCAAACGAGGCTTTGCCACTGAAGTAGACCTGATCGCAGAGAATGACAGACTGATCGTCTTTGAGGTTAAGGCCACTGCCAAACCGAGTGAAGTAGACATATTTGCCCTGAAAGCTGAGTTGGTAGCGGCCCAGAATCCGGACAGGCAGGTCCGAGGCGTGCTCATCACGCTAGCGCCCAGTGAAGATGTGCGCCAACGCTGTGCTGAGTGCGGGCTGGAGTTGAGGACTGAAGAAATGGGCTTCCTGGACAAAAGATTCGGGGCTGCGAGATCCGGATTCTACCAGAACGGAATCTCCAGTCTCCCTGCGAAGCGAAGAAGCTATCTGTGATGCTCTTCAGCTATACCAGGAGATACTTCTTTCTCACCTCCTCATTCTCTCTCAATTCCTCAATGCTCCCCTGGTAGCGAATCTGGCCGTTATCAATGATGTAGCCGCGATCGCCTAGCCTGAGGGCAGACCTCACATTCTGTTCTGCCAGCAGAACAGTCAGGCCAACTTCCTTGAGTTTCCTAATCTGCTCCTCCAGGTCGCGAATCAGCAAAGGCGCCAGCCCTTCAGTTGGCTCGTCGAGCAGCAAGAGTTCGGGATTGCCCATCAAAGCTCTCGCAATGGCCAGCATCTTCTGTTCACCACCACTGAGATGACCTCCTCTGTGGGACTCTTTCTGCTTCAGGACAGGGAAGAGATCATATACCCGTTCTCTGTCCCAGCCCATAGCCCCTGCTTTTTCGGCAATTTCCAGATTCTCCCCCACTGTAAGGTCAGCAAAGATCCGTCTGTCGTCGGGGACATAGCCCAGCCCTTTTCGGGCAAGCAGATACGGGGCCGTGCCTGTGATCTCTTCGCCTTTGAACGTGATGTTTCCTTGCTTCGGAGGCGTCAGGCCAATGACGCTTTTCAGGGTGGTGGTTTTCCCCGCCCCGTTTCGTCCAAGAAGACAGACCACCTCGCCCGGATCAACCCGTAGAGAGACGCCGAAGAGGACGTGGCTCAGGCCGTAGAAGGTGTGGATTCCCTGTACCTCAAGCATTACCCAGCCCCTAAGTATGCCTCCTGCACTTCTGCGTTCTCGCGCACCTCTTCCGGTTTTCCTTGGATGAGAGTCCGCCCCTGGTGCATAACCATGATGCTCTGTGCGACGGAGAATACCACTTCCATATCATGCTCACAAAACAGGATGGTGATGCCTCGCGTATGGGCAAGTTGGTGGATCAGTTCCATTGTGGCAAATGTTTCCTCGGGGGACATGCCGGCTGTAGGTTCATCAAGAATCAGCAGACTTGGCTCATTGCCCAGCGCCATCGCTATCTCCAATATCTTCTGGTCGCCATGGGACAGCGAGCCGGCCACATGCCTGGCCTGGTCAGTAAGGCCCAAGCTTTCCAGTATGCCGTTCGTTTCATCCACAGCGAGACTTGGGGCCGGGCGAAAAAGGTTGGAGCTTCTTCTCTGCTGAGACAGCACAGCAACCTGAACGTTGTCGAAAACAGAGAGTCGGGGGAAAATATTCACGATCTGAAACGACCTGGCGATACCCCGCTCGCAGATCCGATACGGCGGCAATCTGCTGATCTCTTCTCCTTTGAAGATGATCCGGCCGCTGTCCGGTTTCAGTTGGCCGGCGATCAGGTTAAACAGCGTCGTCTTGCCGGCCCCGTTAGGCCCAATCACGGCCACCAACTCACCGTCGGCGACGTGCAGGTTGGCTCCGTCCACTGCCATAAAGCCGTCGAATGACTTATGTACGGCTTCCACGTGCAGCATCTACTTACTGACTCCCTCTCAGTGCGTCTTCTGGCCGTGGCTTGAACTTGCCCAGGACATACCCCAAAACCCCCTCCGGCAAGAAGAAGATCAGCAGGATCAGGATAACACCCAAAACCAGCGTCCAATACTCTGTGTGTCGCCCGACGAAAGTTCGCAATGCCACCGTGATAGCCGCCCCCAGCACCGGTCCCAGGAACGTGAACCAACCGCCCAGAAGACACATGATGAATATCTCAAGGGACAGCACCCAGAATAGAAGGTCAGGAAAAACGGAGCGTTCGAGCACCACGAAAAGGACGCCGGCCACCCCTGCGAAGAAGCTGGCGATCACAATGGCCATCAGTTGATGTCGCCTGACGTTGACGCCAATGGCTTCGCACCGCTGCGGATTGTCCCTGATGGCTTGCAGTGTGGCCCCAAACGGGGATTTCACAATGAGGTACAGGAATAACAGACAGACCGAAAAAACGATGAGAGTGAAGTAGTAGGAGTTGCGCAAGGGAGAAAGAATGGATGGCACAGGAATGCCATGGATACCATCATCGCCGCCGGTAAACGAGTACCACCGAAACACGATGGCCCAGACCAATGATCCCAGGGAGATTTGGAGCATGGCGAAGTACAACTGGGTGAGCCGAACACAAAACCAGCCGATGAGCAGCCCGACGATGCTGGCCACGATGGGGCCGGCAAGAAAGCCAACCCAGGCCGGCAACGAGCTCCTGGTCAGCATCAGGGCAACGGCGTATGCCCCCACACCGTAGAAGACCCCGTGGTGAAACTGGTATAGCCCCCCGTAACCAAGGGCCAGGTTGAGGCTCATGGCCAGCAAGGCCGTGACGAAGATCGACGCAAGGACATAGACGTAAAATGGGCGCACGAGTGGTGGCAGAATCAGCAATATCGCCAGAGTGGCCAGTGATAAACCCAGCCATCTCTGTTCAACAACGCCGGCGAAGGCCTCAAAGCGGTTGTACTGAGCCCGGCCGGAGGGTTTCGCACCCGACTTGAGCAAAGGTCCTCCTCGTTACCAAACCGACTTGAGCAGCCCCGTAGGCCACAGGAGCAGTATGATCACCACAGCGGCATACGGAAAGACGATGGCAAACTGGGGCCAGAACAGAACTCCCAGGGATTGGGTCACACCGAAGATGAGAGAACCTACCAGAGCGCCCCAGACGTTGCCCAACCCCCCGATGGTGACGATGAGGAAAGTTTCAATGATAATCGTGTGATCCATGCCCAGGGTGATGCTGACGGTAGGTGCGATGAGAGCGCCCCCCAGGCCGGCAAGATAGCAGCCCAGCACAAAGGCCCCCGCAAAAACCAGGCTCACATTCGTGCCCAATACCCCCACCATCTCCCGATCAACGGCTGCCGCCCGCGCTATCTTGCCCACTTTCGTTTTCGTCACAAAGAGCCACAGCCCCACCGCTACGAGGGGACCAACAGCAAGCAGAAACAGATTGTAGCGAGGGATGGACGCGCCAAAAAGAGAAATCGAGCCTCTAAAAGCCGCCGGCGCCATGATCGATCTATATTCTGCACCCCAAGTCAGCTTCACAAGATCGCCAAGAATGAGCATCAGGGCGAAGGTGAACAGGATCAACATCAGATGTTCCCGTTGGTAGAGATGAGCCAACAACGCTCTCTCTGCCACCAGACCGACCAGCGCTACAATCAACGGGGCGAGCAGTAGCGCAAGCCAGAAACCAGCCGGGCTGTTGCCGAACAGGTTGGCGATAGAGAAGGCCGAGAACGCGCCTATCATGTACAGCGAGCCATGGGCGATATTTGGCACTCTGAGTACACCCAGCACGAAGCTGAGACCGGCGGAAACGATGAACAAGATCATCGCCCGGCTCAGTCCAACCAGCAACTGACTGGCCAAAGGGCCGAAGCTGAGGCTTTGCCCAAGCTCCATAGTACGATTTCCTTCCAAACAAGATAGTAGCCGGGGCCCGAAGGCCCCGAGCTACTATTTCAGACATGATTAACCTGTCGTGGTTGCACCTTGACTGTCCCGACGGTGTTCCAGTTCACTCGGCGAGGGATCCGCATCCCCCACATCATGAACCTGCGCGAGCTTTCTCAATCTCGTCGCACGTCGGCATGACCTCTTCGCCGCTCAGGGTTACAATGTCGCTGGCGGTGAGAAAATCGTTTCCTGGTTCCTTCTTTGTCACACCCATGAAAATCGGGAGCACCACCTGATGGTCGCAGGCTCGCATCTCCACCTCGCCGACGGGGGTGTCTATCTTCATTCCTTCAAGCGCATCAATGAACTTCTCCCTATCCAAGGCCCCAGCCTTTTTGAAGGCCTCAGCTATGAAATGGGCCGTCATAAAGCCATGAAACGCAGGAAATCCAGGGGGAGTCCCATAAGCTTCCTGGAAGGCTGATGCGAACGCTTGATTGGCCGGAGTGTCCGGAAAGTAGAAATGATAGTCCATGGTACCCATCACGCCCTCTGGAGCTTCTGGGCCAAGCGGCTTTAAGACGGCATGATCTGTCGCGGTGTGAATCCAAATCGGAATCTGATCGGATATGCCGGTCGTCTTGATCGCCTTCATGACATTGGCCATACTGGCGCCGCCAGGGGCAAAAATGATCGCGTCGGGCTTGGCTCCCTGGATTGCAGTAAAATAGGGTATCAGGTCAGGTTCACCAACCTTCCACCAGGATTCGTCAACTTTCTCCACATCGGGCTTCAGCTCGGTGAGATTGCTCCAGGCGGCGTTAGCGATGGCGTGCCCGTACTCGTAGTCATCTCCGGCGATCCAGTACCTGGTGTATGGCTTCTGGGCCAGCGCGATTGCGCCGGCCCTGCCGGCCATGGCGGTGTTCTCACCCACCCTGAAGACGTAGCGATGCCCGTTCGCACCCGTGATCTTCTCGCTCTTCGCGATCCAGACGATGAAGGGCACCTTCTGCTCTTTCGCATATTCAGATACGGCCAGGGCAGTTGCACTGCTGATGACACCCACCAGGATGTCCACATTCTCTTGCAGCACCAGTTCCTTGGCCATGCTGAGCCCAACATCCGCCTTGAACTTCTCATCCCGGGTGGTATACTCGATTGTGGTCCCCAGAACGCCGGCCTTGTTGATCTCCTCCAGGGCAAGCTTGAAGCCATTGAGAGCATCCTCGCCGAACACCGCCGGCGGCCCGCTGTAGGTGTCCACAATCCCCACCTTGATGGGCCGCTCAGCCTTGGGGGCGCCGCCGGGAGTAGCGCACGCGGCAAGCAATGTCTCAATGGAACCAAGCGACAGACCCAGGATTGCAGCCCTTCGAAGGAACTGGCGCCGGCTTATCCTTTGCGCCGTGAAATCTTCTACCAGGCTGTCTAGCCGATCTACTTGACTTGTCATCTCTCTGTGCCTCCTCATGCATTGTTGGGCACGATAAGCCTGGCTGTTGTGTGAGGCCCCCTATCGCGCCGACCGATAGAATGACACAATCATCAAGCCTCTGCCGACTCATTAGGACTGCGGCGAAGCTTCACTCACTTTTAGTAGACGATCAGTCGAAGGTGTTTCCCAGAGCAACCGAAGTTTAACGAGAGTGGGTCCAAATAACGGGAAAAATGATGGTGGCATTATACCACATCCCAGGGAGTGCGTCAACAGTTAGTTGATCGCTGCTCAGGCATGGGGACCCTTACGCAGGCCTGCCCCGGCCCAGGGGTTAATGAGCAGATTCTGGACTGGTAGCACTTCTGCAAACAAAGAATGGCTCCAG
>JBHHXF010000256.1:0-5578 GCA_046756905.1 Anaerolineae bacterium
CGGGGGCGACGGTGCTCCATCACTGCAACACCGGTTCCCTGGCCACGGTGGACTACGGCACAGCCCTGGGCGTCATTCGGGCCGCCCACGAGCATGGGAAGAACATCCGTGTGCTGGTTGACGAGACGCGGCCACGGCTCCAGGGGGCCAGGCTGACCACCTGGGAACTTAAGCGCCTGGGCGTCCCGCAGACCCTCATCGCCGATAACGCCGCCGGCCACTTCCTTCAATCCGGCCAGGTCGATGCGGTCATCGTCGGCGCCGATCGGGTGGCGCGCAACGGAGATGTGGCCAATAAAATCGGCACGTACAAGCTGGCGGTGCTGGCGAAGGAGAATGACGTTCCCTTCTACGTCGCTGCCCCCACGTCAACCATCGACATGTCTGTCGCTTCGGGGGCCGACATCCCAATCGAGGAGCGTGATCCTGAAGAGGTAACGTGGGTCGGTCAGGAACACATCGCGCCGGATGGCGTCCCCGTTGCCAATCCAGCCTTCGACATCACACCCCATCGCTACGTCACGGCTATCATCACCGAAAAAGGAATCGTGTATCCGCCGTTTGAAGAAGAGTTCACGAAGATTCTGGGGACAGAACAGGGGGATCCAGGTTGAACATCGTATGTGCTGGCTCAGTGGCCTATGACTATATCATGCACTTCCCGGGACGATTCTCGGAGCACATTTTACCTGATCATATCGAGACCCTGAGCGTCAGCTTCCTCGTCGACTCCATGCGCCGGGAACGGGGCGGCAACGCAGCAAACATCGCCCACAATCTACGGCTGTTGGGCGAGCACCCGCGCGTAATGGCCACGGTCGGCCAGGACTTCGACAGCTATCGCCAATGGCTGGAGGCGCGTGGAATCGACACATCGCTGATCAAGGAGATCGAGGATGATTTCACCGCCTCTTTTTTTGTGAGTACCGACGAGGACAATCGCCAGATCGCCAGCTTCTACACCGGCGCTATGGCCTACGCCGGCCAGGTCTCCTTCTACGATCTGGACCCGGACAGCATCGCTATCGCCATCCTCTCGCCCAACGACCCGGGCGCCATGGTGCAGTACGTCCGCGAGTGTCGAGAGTTGGGCATTCCATACATCTACGATCCGAGCCAACAAATCGTACGACTGAGCCCGAAGGACCTGGCGCAGGGCATCGCCGGCTCACTGATCTTCATCGTGAATGACTATGAGTGCAGCCTGGTGAAACGAAAAGCCGGACTGTCCGACGCAGACATCCAGAACATGGTTGATACGGTCATCGTCACCTGCGGCGAAAAGGGCTCATACATCATGGTTGAAGGCCGGCGCATCGACATACCGGCTGTGCCGCCGCGCCGCAACGTGGACCCGACCGGCGTCGGCGATGCCTACCGCGCCGGCCTGATTGCCGGCTACCTGCGCGGGTACCCGTGGGAGACAACCGGACGCATCGGCGCTCTGGCCGCAGCCTACGTCCTGGAGGAGACCGGGACGCAGAATCACAAGTACACGCTGGACGAGTTCGCCGAGCGCTACCGCGAGAACTTCGGCGACGCACCGGAGGTGGAGGATCTGCGGCGGGGAGGAAACAGGTCGGAAGGGGTGGAGTTGGTAGGTGTTGGAGCAGTGGCAAAGTGAGGAGTACCGCGTACTGCGTATTGCGTATCGCGTTTCTCCAGTGACGACCTACGCAGTACGCAGTACGCAATACGCAATACGAAAACGAACGCAAAAGGAGATTAGATGTCTACCCAGACACTGAAATACGACGTAAAAGACCTGAGCCTGGCCGAACAAGGCCGGCGGCGGATCGACTGGGCAGCGCAGGAAATGCCGGTTCTGCGGTTGATCCGCGAGCGGTTTGAGCGAGAGCGACCGTTGGAGGGGATTCGCTTGGGGGCCTGCCTGCATGTCACCACAGAGACAGCCAACCTGATGCGCACCCTCAAAGCCGGCGGCGCCTATGTCTACGTGTGTGCCTCCAACCCGCTGTCCACGCAGGATGATGTGGCAGCGGCGCTGGTCGAGCTATACGACGTTCCGACGTTCGCCATCAAAGGCGAGGACAACGAAACGTACTACAAGCACATCTATGCCGTGTTAGATCATGTCCCACAAATGACCATGGACGATGGCGCCGACCTGGTTTCGACGTTACACCAGGACCGGACGGATTCGCTGGAACACGTCATCGGCGGCACGGAAGAGACCACGACCGGAGTGATCCGCCTGCGGGCCATGGCCGCCGACGGCGTGCTGCGCTATCCCATCGTGGCTGTCAACGACGCGCTGACCAAACACTTTTTCGATAACCGCTACGGCACCGGTCAGTCCACCCTCGATGGCATCGTGCGGGCTACGAACATACTGCTGGCCGGCAAGGTCTTCGTCGTCGGGGGGTATGGCTGGTGTGCTCGGGGCATTGCCACGCGCGCTCGCGGCATGGGCGCCAACGTCGTTGTCACCGAGGTGGACCCACTGCGCGCTCTGGAGGCGATGATGGACGGCTTCCGAGTCATGCCGATGCTGGAAGCAGCCAAGCAAGGCGACATCTTTGTGACCTCCACCGGCGATGTCAACGTGATTGACCGGCATCATTTTGAGGTGATGAAAGATGGGGCCATCGTGGCCAACTCGGGGCACTTCAACGTCGAGATCAACATCCCGGCATTGGAGGAGATGGCCGCAGACGTGCGCCGGCCCCGCGAATTCGTTCAGCAATACGTCTTCGCCGACGGGCGGAAAATCAACCTGCTGGGAGAAGGCCGGCTGGTCAACCTGGCCGCCGCCGAAGGCCACCCGGCCAGCGTGATGGACATGAGTTTCGCCAACCAGGCCCTGGCCGCTGAGTACATGGCCCAGCATGCCGGCGATCTCCAACCCCAGGTCTATCCGGTGCCAGAGGCCATCGATAAGCAGATTGCCCGCCTGAAACTAGCCGGCATGGGCATCGAAATCGACACGCTCACAACGGAGCAAGAGCGGTACCTGCGGTCCTGGCAGGCGGGGACGTAGAGTGTTGGATATTGGGTATTGGGTATTGGGTATTGGATAGTGGGTATTGGGTGCTGGTTGCCGGAAGCAGAATACCCAATACCTAATATCCAATATCCAATATCCAATATCTGATACCTTGCCCACAGACTTGTTGGCCGAAGAAGAAGTCTCGCCAATATAGGTTTACACAAGGACAAGAATCATGAGCATAGCATTGATGGAAGCACCACGTTACCTATTTACCTCGGAGTCCGTGACCGAGGGGCATCCCGATAAGATTTGCGACCAGATTTCGGACGCTGTTCTGGATGCAATTATTCGGGACGATCCCGACGCACGCGTCGCGTGCGAGACCGCCGCTACCACCGGTCTGGTCATGGTGATAGGCGAGATTACGACCTCCACGTATGTGGACATCCCGACCATTGCTCGCAATACGATCCGTCGCATCGGCTACACCCGCGCCAAGTACGGCTTCGATGACGAAACCTGTGCCGTCATCACTTCCATCAAGGAGCAATCAACCGACATCGCACTGGGGGTGGACCAGGCGCTGGAAGCGAAACGCGGCGAGATGACCGACGCGGAGATCGAAGCCGTGGGCGCCGGTGATCAGGGCATGATGATCGGTTTTGCCTGCCGCGAGACGCCCGAGCTCATGCCGCTACCCATCAGTCTGGCCCACGGGCTCACCAGGCGGCTGGCCCTGGTGCGACACGACGGCACCCTGCCCTATCTGCGGCCGGATGGCAAATCCCAGGTGACGGTCGAATATCGGTATGGACAGCCGGCGCGTATCGACACCATCGTCGTCTCCACCCAGCACGCCCCGGAAATCTCCCAGGCCCAGATTCGGGAGGATGTTGTCCAGCATGTGGTGAGGCCAGTCGTCCGTGACGGCCTGTTGGACAACGACACACGCTACCTCATCAATCCGACGGGACGATTCGTCATCGGCGGGCCGCAGGGTGACGCCGGCCTGACTGGCCGCAAGATCATGGTGGATACCTACGGCAGCATGGCCAGCCACGGTGGGGGCGCCTTTTCCGGTAAGGACCCGACGAAAGTAGACCGATCGGGGGCGTACGCGGCGCGCTACGTGGCCAAGAACGTGGTCGCCGCCGGCCTCGCTGACCGTTTTGAGGTTCAGTTGGCCTACGCCATCGGCGTCGCGCAGCCGGTGGCCATCAACTTCAACACCTACAGCACAGCCCGCGTGGACGGTGAGACGATCGAAGCCCTCATTCGAGCACACTTCGACCTTCGACCGGGGGCCATCATCCGCGACCTGGACCTGCGCCGGCCCATCTACGAGGCGACGGCCAGCTACGGCCACTTCGGTCGCACCGACATCGACGCGCCCTGGGAGCGAACTAACAAAGCAGAACTACTGCGATCCGAAGCCGGGTTGTAAGAAGGGGAACTAAAGGGAACTGAGAGGAACTGAGGGGAACTGGAGTTCTACCTGGTTCCCCTCAGTTCCCTTCAGTTCCCCCAAGTTCCCTGCGGCGGCGGTCAGGAGACCTTGCCGAACGAGCCCTCCCGCTCCCCGATGCTTGCCTTTTCCTCAGAGTTCCACTATCATTCCCCCCAGCAAATAACATGGACAACAACATGGAGGAATGGCGCATTGCGGGCACTGATCACGGGAATCGCCGGCTTTGCCGGCAGCCATCTAGCCGAGTACCTTCTGGCAGAGACAGACTGGGAGGTCTGGGGAACAATTCACCACACCGAACACAACGTCCGCCATCTGCGGGACCAGGTCAACTTGCGTTACGTTGATCTGCGGGCGCCGGCTGAGGTAACAGACCTGCTCCAGGAGGTGCAGCCCCATCGCGTCTATCATCTGGCCGGCCAGTCCTACGTGCCGGCCTCGTGGGATGATCCCTGGCAAACCTTCGAAACCAATGTGCGCAGTCAAGTTAACCTGATGGAGGCCATCCTGACAGCCGGCCTGACACCCAGGGTGCTCATTGTCGCCTCGGACCAGGAGTATGGCGCTATCGCACGGGATGATTTGCCACTTGACGAGGAAACGCCGCTGCGGCCGGCCAGCCCGTACGCCGTCAGCAAGGTGGCGCAGGACATGCTGGGCTTGCAGTATCATCTGAACTACGATCTCTTCATCGTGCGTGTTCGGCCGTTTAATCACATCGGTCCTCGGCAGCGGTCGGAGTTTGTTGCGCCGGCCTTCGCCCGGCAACTGGCCGAGATCGAGGCCGGCCTGCGACCGCCGGTGGTGAGGGTAGGAAACCTGGACGCGCGGCGCGATTTCACAGACGTGCGCGACATGGTGCGCGCCTACTTCCTGGCGCTGGAGCGGGGCGAGGCCGGCGCGGTCTACAACATCGGAGCCGGCCGGGCTCACTCCATCCGCGAACTCCTGGACATCTTGCTCGATCTCAGCACAGCCCAGGTGACGGTGGAACAGGACTCAACCCGGATGCGTCCCTCGGATGTACCCGAGGTCATCTGTGACGCTGCGAAGTTTCGTGCGCAGACGGGTTGGGCACCGCAGGTTTCTTTCCACGAGAGCCTAAACAGCGTGTTGAACTACTGGCGTCAACGCGTCGAAAAGTCTGTAGTCCCAGC
>JBHHXF010000257.1:0-5567 GCA_046756905.1 Anaerolineae bacterium
CGACGTCATAGCCGGCCCGCGCCGACACCTCGACGATGCCAGAGCCCATTAGCCCGCAGCCGACGACGCCAACTTTCTGAACACCCATTCTGAACCTCCATGGAGATGCTGGATGGCTGGATAGCTGGATGGCATGCAGAGTGCCCAGCCATCCAGCCAACTATTCTCAGAGCAGGACAGTATCTAACGCCATAGTACTCCAGTCTCGTTCTTTCGTCAAGCTGTTGATCGAGACCCTTTCATGAATCCGGCAAACCTTGCGAAGGTTTCACGTAGCCCTGGCAATCAGAGCGTTTTCGGCTGAGAAAGGCTACTCTAGCTACGAAGTTCTTACTGAACCTTCGCAAGGTTGGCTTGTCAGAAGATGGTTGACTTTCTACATAAATCAATGTATGATTCAGGATGACCTGTGGGAGTGGATGGGGCCCGGTGGCTCCCCCAGTCTTCAAAACTGGTGGCGCGATGCGCAGAGCGTGGCGCGGTGGGTTCGACTCCCATGCACTCCCGCCAAATTCTCGCTCTCATCGCCACCTCTGATCCGGTGGCGATTTGCTTAAGATGAGGGATAGCAGTTGCCGCACGATCAATTGCCAGATAGCCCGTTCGCGAGAGCAGTAGATCGGCCAGATGACACCATCGATCTGGCGCGAGCGGCGTTGCTCATCGCTCAAGATGAGTATCCGAGTCTTGACGTTGATCTGTATCTGGCGCAATTTGACCAGATGGCGGCGACCATACGGCCTCGCCTCCCGGGCGCCGGCGGTCCCGACGACATCATCGGTGTGCTCAATGGCTATTTGTTCGACGATTTAGGGCTTTCGGGCAACCGGGTAGACTACTATAACCCGCGCAACAGCTTTCTGAACGACGTCTTGGACCTGCGGATCGGTATCCCGATTACGCTGTCGGTGGTGTACATCGAGATTGGCCGGCGTCTCAATCTGCCAATCCGGGGAGTAGGCTTGCCGGGACACTTCATCGTGCGATACAACGGGGCAGAGCCGGCCTTCATCGACCCCTTCAACGGCGGGGAGCGCCTGTCAGAAGCTGACTGCTGGGAGCGCTTGCACGAGATTTTTGGAACGCCGATGGCCTTTCGCGCCGAGTGGCTCGTCCCTGTCGGCAACCGGCAGATCCTCGCCCGCATGCTCTATAACTTGAAAGGCATCTACGTGCGCAACAAGGAGCATCGACGCGCGGTCCCGATAGTCCAAAAAATCCTGACCCTCAACCCAGACGCCTTTCAGGAACTTCGCGACCTGGGTTCACTCCACGGGATGGTGGGCAACTACGGCGAAGCCTTGATTTACCTTCAGCAGTACCTGGCCCATCGGCCTGATGCGCCCGACGCGGGCGCTGTCCAGGAACACATGAAACGTCTGATGACTCACATCGCGCGCTGGAATTAGTTTTGGGTAGCTCATGTCTCGACGCAGCAGCCGGCGACGGCACACGTCCATAGAAGTCTCCGCAGACCGCCAACCCTGCCTAACGGCAACGCTCGACGATCTCGATGACGAGGTTGTGAGCGCCTATCTCGCCGAGGTGACCGCCCGCCGGCCCGGCAGTGGACCGGATCTGTCTGAGACACCGCAGTTTCTCAGACAGATCGGCGCGGCGGTCGAGCACGAGGGACGCCTGGTACCGACGCTGGCCGGCGTGCTCTTCTTCGCGCGTGATCCCCAGCGGTTCTACCCCTCTCTGACGCTGACCTTCCTCCACCTTGCCGGCATCGAGATCGCGCAGCAGACAGACGACGAACCGCTCTACCTGGACAATCGCGAGTTTCGAGGCCGCATCCCCGACATGGTGGAAGAAGCTTGGGGCGTGTTGTACAGCAAAATGGCGCGCCGGGGCGTGATCGACGGTGTTCGTCGGGTCGAGCAGCCTCAGTATCCGCCGGTAGCTGTGCGGGAGGCCTTGGTGAACGCCCTGGGCCACCGCGATTACAAGCGGGAAGGCAGCTTCGTTCAGGTGCGGTTGTTCCCGGATCGACTAGAAGTGCAGAGCCCGGGCGGGTTGGCCGGCGGTCTGACCGTAGACAACCTGGTGTACGAGCAGTACACCCGCAATCCGCACATCATGCAGCTTCTCGAAGACTTCGGGTACGTGGAGCGGCGCGGAGTGGGCATCGACCAGATGGTTCATGCCATGCGCCAAGCCAACCTTCCCGATCCGGAATTCGATGATCGGGGGACATCCTTCTGGGTGACTCTGCGCGGGGACCCCGCTCAGGCCCATCGGGCGGTACTCGTCAAGCTGGGGCTGAACGACCGCCAAATTGCGGCCATCGACGTGATGCGCGAGGAGGGCCGGCTCACCAACCGCGAGTATCAGGAGCTGTACGACGTCTCGGAACGCACAGCGCTGTACGATCTCAAGGGGCTGGTCGATGCTGGCATCGCCCTGGCGGTGAGCAGCGGGCGTGGCCGGCACTACATTTTGCGCGATTGATTGCGGGATTTTGCGGGATTCTTGCGGGTTCTGGTTGGAAAGGAGCACCATCTATGAGTGCAATCAAACAGCCAACGGAAGTGCGACGCCGGCCGGCGGCTGAGACAGCCGAGCCAGCCTGGGATGTCGCCCGCCTGTTCCCAGACCAGGGTGCGTGGTCGGTTGAAGAATACCTGACACTGGACACAAACCAACTGGTGGAGTTTTCTCACGGATACGTGGAGGTCCTCCCGATGCCGACGGAGTCACATCAGTTCATCGCTCTCTTCCTGTATCGCATACTGTTGGCATTTGTTACAGCCCGAAACTTGGGGCGCGTCCTCGCTGCTCCGTTTCGCGTTCAACTGTGGCCGGGGAAGTTCAGGGAACCCGATGTCGTGTTCCTGTCGGCAGAGCACACCGATCGGCGGGGTGAGCAGTATTGGGAAGGGGCGGACCTGGTCATGGAGGTCGTCAGCCAGGACAACCGCCACCATGACCTGGTGACGAAGCGGCGGGAATACGCCCGGGCCGGCATCCCCGAATACTGGATCGTGGACCCGCAGGAAGAGACGATCACCGTCCTGACGCTGGAGGGCGACACCTACGCCGTTCACGGCGAATTCGGGCGCGGCGCGGAGGCGACATCGGTGCTGCTGGAGGGCTTCGCAATGGCGGTGGACGAGGCACTTGACGCAGCAGAGATCGACTAGACGTTTCACTGTAGCACGCGGATTGCGGGATTTTGCGGGTTCCTTGCGGGTTTCTTGACCAGCTTCCACGCCCTGTGTATGATTCGTGCTGAATGACGGGAGCCGATGCTTGCCGAGAGAGATTGGATATTGGATATTGGGGATTGGAGATTGGAGCATGAAATCCAATCTCCAATCTCCAATACCCAATCTCCAATCCCCAATCACTCTTGGTTGGAGGTCAGGCGCTGTCTGCTGATCGGGCTATTTGCAGTAGCGGCGGTGCTGACAGGCGGGTGCGCGCCGGCCATCGCCCAACTCTGGGCCACCCCGACGCCCACGGCCACGCCAACCGCCACGCCGACGGCCACCATTACGCCTACGGCGACGGCGACGGCTACGGCCACACCGGCCCCGACGGCCACCCCAACGCCTACGCCAACCCTGCTGCCGCCGCAGATTGCCCTGTCCCTGCTGCCGAATCCAGTGGAGCAAGGACATGTGGTGGCTATTCAGGTCACGGCCAGCCGGCCCGTCACCGTCACCGGGTCCCTGGGCGAGCAGCCGTTGGTCTTTGCCAGGGTTGCGCGCGGCGAATACTGGGCGCCAGCCGGCATCCATGCGATGGCCGACACCGGGCCACGCGAGGTCCGCGTTCGAGCCTTTGACGAGCTAGGGCGCGAGGTCCGCGAGAACGGATCCCTGGAAGTGGTAGCCGGCGACTACGCAACAGAAAATATCGTTTTGTCGCCGGAGACAGCGGCCCTGCTGGTGCCTGAGCTGCTCAAAGCGGAGCGTGAAAAGCTGCAGGCGATGTGGGTTCAGATCATTCCTCGGAAGCTGTGGGATGATGTTTGGCAGTTGCCTGGCGGAACGGAGACCACGTCGGCCTTCGGCACCCGGCGGTCTTACAACGGTGGGCCAGTCACCGACTATCATGCCGGCCAGGACTTCCGGGCGGAGGTCGGCGATCCGGTGGTAGCGCCGACGGCCGGGGTCATCTCCCTGGCTGAGCCGTTGAAAGTTCGAGGGAACAGCGTCTGGATCGATCACGGCCTCGGCGTGTATAGCGGCTATTTTCATTTGTCGGAGATCGCGGTGGAGGTGGGCCAGACGGTCAGAGCCGGCGACCTCCTGGGGCGCGTGGGCAGCACCGGTCTGTCGACAGGCCCGCACATCCACTGGGAAGTGCGAGTCCACGGTATCGCCGTCGATCCGCTGAACTGGACCGAACAGCGGATCGGCTCGAAGGTCCCTAACAGCGAGGGAGGGTGACAAATGGCGAAACGACGCAGGCGGAGGAGGCGTGGTCGTTCTCGACGCTCGCCGTCTCGGCAGGAGTACCTGATGTCAGTCTACATCAATCCTGAGGAACCTCGGGTAACGGGGTCAGTTCTGGATGCAAATAAGAACCAGATCGCTCTTCGGGCCTGGGAGCTTTTCGATGACGGGATCGGCGTGATGTGTGAGTGCGAAAAGGAAGATTGCGAAGCCGACGGGATTCTGATGAAGCCTGAGCTACCTCACAACATCGAGAACCAGCTTCTAGAGGAGATTGAAAGGTTTCGGCAGGAGTATCGTGTGCGCCCCAGTGCCGTGGGCTACGGAACGAAAGTTCATGGAGTACACGAGCTTTTGCCCCGCTTCGAGCTGGGAGGGCGCTGGAAAGATGAAGAAGCGATTCACACGGCCAGGGCGCGCTTCCTCGTAACAGTGATGCGGGAACACCCCGAAGAAGTAACGCCTCTCAAACTCGAAGACCTGCCACCCGAGCAAGAGATCGACCAGCGGATAGCTGAAGCAGAGCGTTTCCTCAAACTGGCCCACGGCCTCCTTTTCTTCGAGGGTGCGCTACGAATCGACGATCTCGTGCGCCAGATCCTGAGTGTGGAGCCTTTCCGGCCCTGGCTCGCGGAAGAGGACTGGCTCTCGGCATTCAAGCGCGATGAACGCTTTCGTGTGCGCGGCGACATTGTCTATCGGCCTGAAGTCCAGGACCCGGACCAGGTGTTGCGTGAGAAGGACCTCCGGCGGTTCTCGCCGCTGGATTTCACAGCCACGCGACTGATTCAAGCCGCTGAGGGGGCGCTTCCGCTCACCAGGGAGGCACGACGGGTTGAGAAGCTGCTGCAACCTGGCCAGTCGCGGTGGGAATCCGTTCGCGAGATCCAGCAGGAGATGCGTAGTGTTGATCGTCCGACGGCACTGATACAGGATTTTCTGGATGCCACGGGGGCACGCGATGTGGATGACCTGAATCGCCTGCTTGAACCGTTCATGGATCTCTGGAATCACACACCCCGCTATGAGCTGCGAGGACGGGCGCCCGCGGAAGCCGGCTCCCCGGGGAAGTGAGAATGGCTGCTGATCGAGATGTAGTTGTAATCCTCGACTTTGGGTCGCAGACGGCCCAGTTGATCGCGCGTCGGGTGCGCGAGTGCC
>JBHHXF010000258.1:0-5566 GCA_046756905.1 Anaerolineae bacterium
CCAATATCCAATATCCAACCACGTCGCTATGCCTGTTGCAGCACCCCCATCCTCAGCAACGCTCGCTGCACCAACTCCCCCGGATGGGTAACGGTTGCTGCTTCAACTTCGTCGGGGGTGAGGCCGGCGCCGGCTGCCACCCTGCGGGCCATCGCCTGGTCGATCATGTCGGAGGGGATGTGGGTGTCGGTGTTGACGACCAGTTTGGCGCCGGCGGCGCGGGCCACCTGAGCCACATATCCGTTGGTCAGGCTGTGCCCCCAGCGGGAGGTGATTTCCAGGTAGACCCCGTTCCCGACGGCAAGCCGCGCTTCCTCCTCGGTGATGAAACCGGGGTGCACCAGGATGTCCACGTGGGGGCATTCGACGGCGGCGCGGTTGCTGCCAGGCGCTGTCGGCTCCACCGGTGTCTCGCCGTGGACGTTGACGATGGCGGCCCCCATCCGGCGTGCCCGACGAGCCAGGCCGGCAATTGTCTCCGGCGGACAGTGGGTCAGCTCCACGCCGGGGATAAACGTGAGCGGAAAGAATCGGCCCTGCTCCTCAGCGAAGCGCGTCAGTTTTTCGAGGATCGATTCCAGGTTCGATGCGTCGGCGTGATCGGTGATGGCCAGGGCGCTGTAGCCCATGACCACAGCTCGCCGGCAAATCTCACTGGGCAGCAGCGCTCCGTCGGTGAAGAAGGAATGCGAGTGCAGGTCGATTCGTTTGGCTTCGCTCATTAAAATCCTCCAGACATCCTTGCTGCTACTGTAGGGATGGTATTGTTCCAGTCAGCATAGACTCCACGGTAATCGGTCGGCAAATTGTGATGATCACCGGGCCAGCTTCTGGCATATTCTCCTGACCAGTCACTTTGAAATCTGCAAGCAGGAAGAATAGCAATCGCATGAAAGCTCGAACGCTACGATACATAAGAGTAGGCTGGGTTGGTAAGGATTGATTAGATGGCATTGGCCGGCTCGCCTGCTCGTGGTTGCGCGCTGTGCTCTTGCAGAACTGCCTGCTCCAATCTCTCGATCACTTTATTGACATCTCTGAGCCGCAGCTTGTGGGTTGCACGATTTACAATCAAAGCGGCTTCCGATTCCATGATCACCCGCAACTCCTCCAACCCGTTGACGCGCAGCGTGTAACCGGTCTCAACCAGGTCAACGATGAGATCCGCCAGACCGACAGCCGGCGCCAGTTCGATGGATCCCCGCAGCGCAATGATCTCGACCGATAGGCCTCGGCTCAGGAAGTATTGCCTGGCCAGTCGAGGATACTTGGTGGCGACTCGAACGTCGGGCTGCAGGCGGAGGGGTCGATCACCTCGCTCTTTCGGTGCTGCCACGGATAGCCGGCAGCGACCAAACCCCAACCGCAGCGGCTGATAGACGTCGGCGCCGGTCTCCATGACCGTGTCCAGGCCGGCCACTCCCAGGTCGGCCGCGCCATGCTCGACATAAGTGGGAACGTCGTCAGGCTTGGCCAGCAGATAGCGTAGAGCACCGTGCTCGTCGGCCGCAATGAGCCGCCGGCCATTTTGCAGATCGGGAACCGCGTAGCCGGCGCTCTCGAATAACGCGATGGTTTCGGATAGCAGTTTGCCTTTCGAGACGGCTACCGTGAGTGATCTCATGCTTCACCCGACTGGCGTAGATTAGAGATTGGGGATTGTGCTTCGTGGATCACACACACTTCGCCTGGATCACTGCAGGCCAGGACCTGCGGGATGCCACGTTTCTCCGCGTACGCGAAGAGATCATCATTTGATCGTCCAAGCACATCGTATTCCACGTGTAGGCCCTGGGTCCGCAAGTTGTCAACCTCCAGGCGGCAGGCTGAATGGTTGCAGGCGGCAACCACGGCATCTGGAGCGACCTGGGCGAAGGCGCGTCCGCGTTCTTTGAAAGTCAGCAGGATCCGATCAACCGTCAGCGCCCAACCGACAGCCGGCAGCGGTGCACCATAGTGCCCGATCAGATCGTCGTAGCGACCGCCATTGATTACAGAAAAGCCGAGGCCATGTGTGAAACCCTCGAAGGTGATACCGGTATAGTAGTCCATCCCCCGCACTTCACCCAGGTCTAGCAGGATGTAATCAGTTAGCTCATCTTTGCTAAGCAATTGGTAGACGCTCTCCAGGTGATCCAGGGCTTGCTGGGCCTGCGCATTGGTAGCCAGTCCGCGCGCCTCGTCTAGGACCTGTGAGCCACCCACAAGTCTGGGTAGAGCACCGATTGCCTGACGAGACTCACGGGCCATGCCTACTTCATCAAGGAGGTGTCTGAGGGCCGAGACGTTGCGCCGGTCCACGGCCGTACGGATGCGATTCTCATCTTCGGACGAGAGACTCAGGTCCGACAGCAGGGCGCGGAAATAGGCCATCTGTCCAAGGCTGATCTGGAAATCGGTGACACCGAGGGCGCGTAAAGCATGGATGGCCAGCGCCAGGACTTCAGCGTCGGCCTCCGGCGTGGCGGCGCCGATGAGTTCGATGCCGGCCTGCGTGAATTCTCGCTGCCGGCCGGCCTGGGGTTCAGCGAAGCGGAAGATGTTCCCGATGTAGAAAAAGCGCAGGGGCAGAGGCTGGTCATATAGCTTGGTGCCGACAATGCGAGCGGTCGGGATAGTCAGGTCCGGCCGGAGAGCCAGCGTGCGCCCGTCGCGGTCGAAGAGCCGGTACATCTGCTCACGCAGATCTTCGCCGGCGCCGGCGGCGTAGCTGTCGTAGTACTCAAACGTGGGTGGGATGATCTGGCCATACCCCCAATGGGGAAACAGATCGCGCAGTCGTTGCTCAATCTCGGCAATTTGTGCCGCTTCATCGAGGAACAAATCCTTGACGCCGTGAGGCAGTTGCCGGCTCAGCGGGGGAAGCTCCTTCAATCCTTAATCACCTTTGAGTCGCGCCAGCTCTGCTCGGAGTAGCTCCACTTCGGCTTCGGCCTCACGCCGGGCGGCAGCTTCCTGCTCGAGGCGCTCTTCACGGGTCAGGAGACGTTCGCCCGTCTCAACGTCATACAACCGCAGCCGGCCATCTTCGAGGCGGAACTCGATACCCAGTACCTCGCTGCGCGGCCATTCACCCCCCACAGGTACATACTCTCGACCCACCAGCCGGTAGCCCTGGAGTTGAGGCCACAGGAACTCGCCTGTCCGGTCGTAGAGGAAGTACTCCCGGATGCCCAACAGAGCATATAGTCCCTTCTTGGGGCCGGTGTCCTCCTTGTATGTCGTGGGTGCAGCGATCTCCAGCACGAAGTCCGGCGCCTTGTAGTTCTCTTCCCACAGTTTGTACATCGGGCGGTCCTTCTTGGCGACGCCCTTCACAACCAGGATGTTCGGGCTGAAAACCGCTGCCCGGTTACCTTTCTCGTAGTACACAAAAATGTTGCCTGAGACGTACACATCGGGATCATCCCGGAAGCGTTCTCCCAGGATGTCCAGCAGGGCGATCATGGTTTTGCGTTGGGGGTCTCCGTCTGGCATGCCTTGACCGTCCGAATCTGGGTAAATAACCTCTTCCGGCGCTATGTGGACACCGGCCGGCACTCTGATGGCCATTCCTCACCTCTCGATTTCGAGATCTTCTCCAGTCAGTCTTGGGCCGTCTGCCTCTTGTTGATTCCCGTTGATTGTATCATGAATCTTCGAATGGAGCAAAGTTGGTTCGAGCAGGACATGGGTTCAGGGGTTGACTCGCGTTGGCTGTGCCGTTTGAAAACACATTGGTTGTGTGGTACAATGGGGTCAGAGTAGCAACCATGAGCATCCTGGTCGAGCTTCGCCCCCGAGCGTACTACCTGCCCGGCGCCGTCAACGTGGGCGTGATTGCGACGCCCAAGGATGGGGCGATTCTGATCGACACCGGCGGCGACAAGAGTCATGCTCGCAAAATCGTCAAGGCCTGCAGCGTCATCGGCTTGCGACCACGAGCGATCGTGTCAACTCACCACCATGCCGATCATTGCGGGGGGAATGACTATCTGATCCGCAACCTTAACATTCCGGTGTACGCGCCGGCCTTAGAATCGGCCATCATAAGCAACACGATTCTGGAACCTTTCTACCTGTTCGGCGGGGCAATGCCCATCGAACCACTGCGCGACAAATGGCTGATGGCGCCGGCCTCACCCGTGGATTTTAAACTAGCGGAAGGTACGGTGGAGATCAACCGCGTCGAGCTGGAGATCATCCCCGTCCCAGGCCACGCGCCGGCCATGGCTGCTGTCGGCTGCGAGGGTGTATGTTACTGCTCGGATGGCCTATTTGGATCGCAGATCCTGGAGAAGTACGGGATTCCGTTCACCGCCGACGTCGCTCAACAACTGGAGAGCATTGAAAGACTGCGCGAAAGCGGCTATCAGGTCTATCTGCCGGCTCACGGAGAGCCAACGGAAAACGTTGACGCGCTGGCCGATATGAATCGCGCAGCCATTGAGCGGGCAGTGGAAGCGGTCCACCTGGCGTGCTCGCCGGCAAGTGAATTGAACGAGGTCCTGGCACGCGTGGCCGGCCTGCTGGACCTGCGCTTTGCCAACATCCCGCAGTTCTATCTTATGCAGACGACGGTTGCGGCATACCTGGCTTACCTCACCTGGGAGGGGCGCGTCGCGCCGTGGCTGGAAGACAATCGATTATGGTGGCATCAAGTGTAGATATTGGATATTGGATATTGGTTGCGCTCGGCAAGAATCCAATATCCAATACCCAATACCCAATATCCAGTACCGAATCAGGTGAACCATTGCCGTTCTTACACAATCTGTCATGGTGAAGTATGCATCGAGAACATCATGTGTGGCACAGCACGAGCCTCAATCGGGCGATGGAATTGCTCGTGTTTGGACACGCCGGCGCGCGGGTGATCGTGTATCCGACCTCTCAGGGGCGCTTCTACGAGTGGGAGGACTTTGGTATGCTTGCGCCTCTCAGCCCGCATCTGGAAAATGGGTGGATTCAGCTCTACTGCGTGGACAGTGTTGATGGAGAAAGCTGGTATGCCAAATGGGCGCATCCCAGCGGCCGCATCCAGCGCCATTTGCAGTATGATCAATACATTGTGGATGAGGTCTTGCCCTTCAGCCATGATCGGAACCCGAATGCGTATGTTATGGGTGTTGGAGCCAGCTTCGGGGCGTTTCACGTCATGAGTATCGGCCTGCGGCATCCTGACAAGTTCAACCGACTGATCGGGATGAGCGGCCTCTACGATGCACGGCACTGGACCGATGGATACTACGATGAGAATCTATACTTTGTGAACCCGATGGACTTCGTGGCCAACGTCCACGATCCGCGCCAGTTGGAGATGCTTCGCCGGCAGGATATCATCGTGGCCGTCGGACGCGACGACGAAAACTTTGAGAACAACCGACAGTTCTCTCAGATACTGTGGGACAAGGGCATCTGGCACGCCTTTCGCGTGTGGGATGGCTGGGCTCACGACTGGCCGTATTGGTACGAGATGATTCGGTGGTACATTGGTGGACCGGACAGTAAACAGTAAACAGTAAACAGTGATCAGTGAACAGTAAACAGTGATCAGTCAACAGTATCTGGTGAAGACTGATCACTG
>JBHHXF010000259.1:0-5563 GCA_046756905.1 Anaerolineae bacterium
CGAGATGCGCGACTTCAAAGACGAGATGCGCGACTTCAAAGACGAGATGCGCGACTTCAAAGACGAGACGCGTGCGTCCAGGCGAGAGATGAACCGGCGCTGGGGCGAGTTGGCCAACAAGATGGGCACCATGGCCGAGGACTTGGTCGCTCCGAGCATCCCGCGCATCTTGCGCACAGTAGTCGGCTGCCCCGCCGATGCCATCGATAGCATCGCGGTACGTGTACGGCGACGCCACCCGGACACCCACCAGTTGCAAGAGTTTGATGTAGTAGCAGCTTGCGGCGAGTATGTGCTCATCAATGAGACCAAGAGCAGCCTGGCTCCAGAGGCCGTTGGGCAGTTTGTAGACCTGCTGGGCCGTACACGCGAGTTTTTTTCCGAATACGCAGACAAGAAGATCATTGGTGCCATCGCCTCGTTGTATGTAGACCCCAGTCTAGTGCGCTTTGGGGAGCGTCAAGGCTTGATTGTCCTGGGCTTCGGTGAGGATGTGATGGAGGTGCTGAACTCACCCGAGTTCTCGCCCAGGGAGTTTTGATCGCCATTGTTTGCTCGCGGATACACCTTCCCGGCTTCTCAAGGTTTGACATCTGTAATCTGCAATTCTCGCACCGGGGCGCCATCGCTCCAGAGGCCCATGAAGCGGTGTTCCGGTGTGTCCCCCACTCCGTACACGCAGTTTGTCCCGTAGAACGCACAGCCCCGCAGGGCGTCGAAGTCCTTCCAGAAACCGTACCAGTCCAGGGCGTCAACCTCCTCGAGGTCGGGACCGCCGGCCGGCGCCCGGTGATCCGCATCCAGGTCTGGCTCGCCGTACGGATCGGAGTACATGACCACGTAGTCCCGGTTAGCCGCCGGAATGTGGCTGGTACGATCCCAGATGATGTCGCAGACCGCACGGCCGGCAGCCGTGTCATCAGCACCCACATGGCAGTTCATCAGCACCGTGGCAGGGATGTCGCTGAGGCTGTCGATGTTGTGCGTGCCGCCCTCTTCTGTGCCAGGCTGCATCGGCATGATGGCCTTTGGCGGTGGCAGGCCGGCCCCCTCCCAGCGATGAGCCATATTAACCGCGATGGTTCCACCGTACGAGTGGCCTAGCATGGCAAACTTCGTCCGATCTGGCTGGACCCGACCTGGGTCTCTTTCCAGCCAGTTGAGAGCATCCTTCACCGCATCAATGGCGTTTTGCGTGAAGGTGTCGTACGGCGTGAGCCACGAGGCCTGGTACTTGGGGTAGATGACGATGTTGCCCTTCCGCACCAGGTGTTCCAGCCAGAACAGATACGGGTTCGGCGTCAGAACGCCCCAGCCGTGGAGGAAGACCACCACCGGCGCCTGGGCCGGCTGCGGCTCAGCCGGCTGATAGACCCAGTACTTGCGGTCGCCTAAGCCGCGCTCCTCGACCGTATAGCTCGCGTGGGCGTAGTCGCTGCTGCCAGGACCTTCGCTCGGCTGAGCGGGTGGGGCGGGCGGCCAGGGTTGGCGCCAGTTGGCAGCGACAACGGGCAGATAGACATGACAGGGCAGATCCGAGGCGGTGATCATGATGTCCACGACGTCGCCCACGCCGTTGCTGTTGACGTCGCCCACGCATTGCGAGGCCGGCGGTGTGGCCGTCGCGGTAGAGGCGGGTGTCGCGGTAGATGTTGGTGTTGACATCGGCGTGGTCGTCGGGGTCGGCGTCGGAGAAGTCTCGTCTGACAGGGGAATCAGACTGTTGATGTACACCTCGATGTTGTCATACCCCTCCGGACTGAGCGTCTTCTCATTGGCGTCGTACCTGTTCGGGTCCAGGCCCTGGGCGACTTCCCACTCGTCGGCCATGCCGTCGTTGTCGCTATCCGCCGGAGCGTCGAATGTGGTTTCGTATTCTGGCCAGCCGCCGGCACTGTTGTCGCAGTGAATGATGAAACGGTACTGCGAGCTGGTGTCCGGCACGATGTCCCACGGTCGATCCACAGTCACGACATTGGTCCAGGGGTTGAAGGCTGCGACATCCCGCACCTGGCCAGCCCCGGCGCCGGCGGTGATTTCGATGCTGTTGCCGTCGTACGTGTGCCTGTTCTGTGGATTAGAGCCTTGTTCCGTGTCGCCTGGATGGTGCTCGACGTTGATGGTGTTTGAGGTAGCGCCCTGGGCCTGTCCCTGGGGATAATAGATCGGTGCGGGATCGACGCAATCGCGAACCCGACCGCTGCGCGTCTCCAGTTCGGCCAGAATCCGTTGCTCCACCGCGTCCCGCTGGCGTTCGTGAGTAAGGTTGCCGGCGCCTGTCGGACCGGTGAGCTTGCCGTAGACCATTTCGACCGGATCGACAGTGATGCCCGAAGGCAGCACCACCGGAGTGTCGCTGCGGTACTGCTGGTCGCCATCCACCACCAGCCAATCGTCACCGCTGTTGGTGGGACGAAAGGGCCCCAGGTTGCCCTGCACGTACACCCGCGTCGCGCCACAGTCTGGGCCGGGGCAGCCGATCAGCACCCCCCGGCTGTCGGAAGGCGTATCCGGCCCGGCGATGAAGTGGTTGCCGATGATGTTGACCAGCGCATCCGCTTTCACCGAAAGCCCCTTGTTTCCCCAGTTGTAGATCACGTTGTTAATCGCCTCGCCATCCACACCATCGGCGTATTGCGGATTGCGGTTATAACCATGTGCGATGAGATTGTGATGCGCGCTGATTCGATCCATCGGGTCTTTGCCATAGAGGGCGAACGCATAGCCATGCGGCCCTTCCTGGTGGATGCTGTTGTGCAGCGGTTCGGTGATGAAGTTGTATTGAAACGTCACGTCATGCGCGTAGCCGACGCCTACCACCTCATCCGTGGACCAGCTCAACGAATTGTGATCGACGATGATATTGTAGGAGGGATTGGCCGTGTCACCCCAAATCGTGACGGCGCGCCGCGTGCCCGCATGCGGGCCAGCGGGATCATCGCCGGGCCGGATGGTGAGTCCGCGGATGATGATGTCATGCGTCTGCACAATGTTGATGCCGGCGCCGCGGAGCATGACGCCGTCGCCAGGAGCCGTTTGACCGGCGATGGTCAGGTAGGGATTGGTGATACGGATGTGTCTCTGCAGGTCGATTACGCCCCCGACCTGGAAGACTACGATGCGCGGCCCTTCCGCTTCCAGCGCCTCCCGCAGGCTTCCAGGGCCGGAGTCGTTGAGGTTGGTCACTTTGATGACCCCGCCTCCGCGACCACCGGGCGTAGTCGAGCCGAAGCCTTCCGCGCCGGGGAAGGCCGGCAATTCATCTGACGGCAGCGCCGCCGGAGCGGCGTTTGCCGCCATGCGTTGGACTGCCTGCTCAGCGTCCGCTACCCCGGAGACGCGCAGGTAGGGCTCGAAACCGCCGGCACAGGTCACAATGAGCAGCAAAGTCAACAGCATGACTGCGGTGCAACGACGCAGTTTACGTAACCGTTCAGGGGGTAGCCAGAATAGGCCTAAACCCCTCCCCAATTTGTCATTGCGAGCGGTTTGTGCGGAGCAATCTCCTACCAGGTTGGGGATTGCTTCGTCGCAAAACCCGCTCCTCGCAATGACAGAAAAGTCTGTTTCTTGCCCCATGAGTGGCGCCACAGCGCCATGCGTAGCTCGCAATGACACCCTGTGAACGCTTACCAGTTTACGAGTCACCGCTTGCCGCTCCTGCATCCAACCTGTATATCCTTCGCACATTGTCCTCGAGAACTTGGCGTGCGAGACCCTCGGGTAGTTGGTCGATCAACCTCTTTGTCCATTCAGTACTCACCGGCCGCTGAGGTGTCTTGCCGGGTATTCCGTAGAACTGATCACCGCCCATGACAAACCGGTCTGGAAAATCGGTCATCAATTGCAGCCATTCAGGTCGAATGGTGCCGTCTCCATCCACAGGGCGATTCTCCGGGTATTGGAGGCCGGCCCGCTCGAGAACCTTCACACTCGCGTAGAGGTTCGGATGATCCTCCAACAGTTGGCGCAGCAGTTCGACTGTCATGTCTCCCGTGTGGTCCGCGCCCGCATGAGCCCAAACGATGCGAGCATCGGGATTGTGGGACAACAGTCGCTCAAAAGCGTCTATGTTCGCGTGCACCACGTCGGGGGGTTGAGGGTTGGGCGGCCCGTACACGGGACTCAGCTCCAAATCGCTTACGACGGCTTCCATGTGCAGATCGATGGGCATATCGTAGCTGGCGGCGATGTCGGCCAGGAGCAGGAACAGCTCATGATCGGGCGGAGCCTCCAGAAAAGGATGACCGTCAAAGAACGACAAATGCAGGGCCGTCATTTCACCGAATCCGGCTGCGCCCGCTTCAGCGATTGCGGTGGCCGTCTGCTCGAATTCTTCTCTAATCTGCGCCGTGACTTGGTCGGAGGGCACTGAGTGAATCGTTGGATTCAGAAGCCCTCCTCCGCCCAGAAAGCCGAATCGTTCGGGGTTGTTTTGCGCAACCGCAGCCAGGTCCGTGTAGTCATACACCAGCGGAGAATTGATCATCTCAGGCGCAAAGGGCGGAGGCATGAGCAGACTCTTTTGGATTCCCAGTTCGTCCATCTTTGCCAGGGCAGTCGCTGCTGCTGAGTCGAAGTCAGTCACTACAGAAGGACCACCAGGACCGGCCTCCAGGTACTTGCCGTCGAGATGAACGTGAGTGTCCGTGATAGCAGCTTTACTCACCGGTGCCGCGAGCCGGCTTTTCACGAACACCGCTTCCTGTTCCAGCCCATAGCGTGGGTCACTCCACATGACATGCGGACGCCCGTCCGCTCCGACAATGAACGCCGGCAGCTTCAGCTCCACATTCCCCAGGTCGGTAATGAATTCCATCTCGCTCCAGGTTTGGCCGCCGTCGGCGGAATACTTGCCGGCGATGTCGGCGCAGCGATTCTGAGCCGTACAGCCCTCCACCCGAGTGAAGTCGCGCTCGTCCTTCCAGAAGAGCCAAAGGACCCCGTGCGCGATGTCCGGCGCCCAGGAGGGGAAGCGGCTGCTGGCTTCCGAGAGGACCACCGGCGTGCTCCAACTCTGACCCTGGTCGGTGGAGCGCCCGTAGTCGATGGCGGAGTTCGTGGGCCCGTCTCGGTCTGTGAAGTAGGCCAGATGGAGCACGCCGTCGGCATCAACCGTCACCTCGGGGTCCCAGTCATTTCGGCCGGAGTCGTACACGAACCGCTCGGTGAAGGTGGCGCCACTGTCAGTGGAAACAGCCACGTAAACATCCCAGTCGTGACCGTTCCGCATGTCCCGCCAGGCGATGGCCAGGAGGTCGCCCATCGTTCCTTGCACTGTGAAGCGGGGGAAGCCGGCATGGTCAGAGCCGGTGTTCAGGCGCTTAGGCGTCTCGAAGGTGTCCCCGCTGTCGGTGGAGCGGGTGTAGTAGACCTCGGTAGGGACGGTGTCCACATCGGGATTGCCCACGTGCCAGGCGATATGAACGCGGTTGCGGGTGTCCACGCTGATGCTCTGCTCGGCCGCGTCGCGGGTGTTGCCACCACTGATCTCTCTGGGAGTCTCCCAGGTGTCGCCACCGTCGAAGGAGCGGCTGTAGTAGATCCGCGTCACGCCACCGCC
>JBHHXF010000260.1:0-5560 GCA_046756905.1 Anaerolineae bacterium
TACACGCGACGCGGCGTCGTCTGCGGGGGATACTCCACCAGTACCTCGTCCAGGTTGGCGTCCCAGTTGTCGGCCCGCACGCGGTCGGCCATCTCGGCCACGGCTGCCAGTCCGACGTCATTTCTGGTGCCGCCCCCGATCATCGGGTGGGCCCACGACACGATGTTCAGCCAGTTGGCCGGCTGGGTGTTGGCGTCGTTGTCGGGGAATGCTTCCAGCGGGTAGTCGGGTTTGACTTGCCCCACGTAGCTCACATCGGGGTTCAGGCGCACCCAGAGGCCCGCGCCATGGTGAAAGCCGTCGTAGGCCATGTGGATGTGGGGCTTGTCCTGTGCGGGCTGCACGTGGTCCTGTTTGGCGAAGGTGAGCATCACCTTGAGCTGCGGGGCCGAACTGACCAGCAGGGGGTAGTTCTCAACCGTCATGCGGTAGGGCCAGGCGGCTTGCGCCTCCGCCGGCGTCGCCAGGTCCTCGGGCCAGTCCTCCAGCGTCAGGGCGCCGTTGTCCAGCAGTGCCTGGGTGAGTCGCATGGAGTAGTAGCGCTTGTCCCACATCTGGGGCACCCGGCTGCCCAGCACGTAGTCCTCGCCGTCGGGCACGGCGAAGTAGGGTCGCCCATCGGGGTACTCGGCGTTCTGCAGCCAGCCGACTGTGGAGTAGTCAGCGTCCAGGCCCAGGGGCGAGTAGTCGTCGGGGTAGGCATAGTAGGGGTTGTAGATAGGCTCGCTGTGCTCCCCCCAGTGCCCGACCTCGACGCACGACAGGGTGTCCGTGGTCGGGTTCTCCCCGCCCACCAGGTACTTGACGTTGGGCAGGCTGTCGCCGTAGTGCGCCAGGACGTTGGTGGCGGCGATGCCCGGATGGGAGAAGGCGTAGAGGCCGATGTTGTCCGTCAGCGGTGTGACACTCAACAGATCGGCGATGTAGCGTCCCTGGTAGTCGGGGATTTGACCAGAGGCGAAGCGGATGACATCCCGAAAGGCGGCCATCCCCTCCGGTCCGCCGTGGTCGTACGTTCCGTCGCTGGAGACGCCGGCCTGCGCATCGGTTGTGCCCGGCCACAGGTAGCTCACCTCGATGGCACCGATGCGCGTGACCCCCAGGCCGCCGAAGCCCTGGCGCGGTGTGAAGAAGGTTGAGGTGTGGACGACGATGGGAGCGCCCTCAGGGTAGCGGGGCTTCTCAGGAACCCGCAGTCGAACGGCGATGCGTCCGATGCCTCCGGAATTCACATAGCTGATCAACTCGCCGCCTGGCGGTGGCAGCCGGGGACGGTTGGGCCTGGCGATGGCCGGCTGGGCCGCAACCAGGAGGCCGGCCAGCCCGAGGAAACCAACCACCAGGCAGAAGGCCAGGACGGCCCGCGATGTGCGTCTCTTTTGGCAAGACATAGAATCTCCTTTCGATCTCCCTCATCCGTCAGCGCGTAGAGCTTCCCCACATTTTGGGGCTCATCGCTGATCGGCGCAATCTGCGGCGACCAGTCCAGTCGGGCAGCGTTCTCCAGGAAATCTTCGATCTCGACGAGTGCGTAGCCCGAATGCAAATCTGTGATGGCCTGGGCTATCTCCCTGCGGTAGCGGGCGTAGTCGTCGGGTTCAAAGTAGGCCATGATGCCGCGCGCCTCCGGGCCGTAGCGGTTGAGATCAGCCCGCAGTTGCTCCAGCAGAGCCTCCGCCCGGGCCAGGGCATCGGATTTGCTTGGGTCACCCTGCGCTGCCTGCATCGTCTGTTCCAGGGTGTAGATGTACCGCAGATCGTCAAGCCCCTCGCGCACGCCCTCCCAGCGCAGGGTGGGAAGCGTAGGGGCGTAGTCGCGGGCCGGGTCGGGGTAGGCATAGGCCAGGTCGCCCGCGTGCCCATCGCTGTCGTCGTAGGGATCACCCACGAAGTGGTGGTAGGTCCACACGCCCTGTTCCGCGAAGGGGCTGTTCCAGGCGTAGATGCCCCAGGTGGCGCGGGAGAACTCGGGCCGGCCACCCAATCCGCGCGTGTTGTAGTAGAACGCCAGACGGTCGCCGGAAGCCGCGGCGTCGGCGGCGATCTCCTCGAAGGGGTGCAGAGGCATCCAGAAGTCCACTGACCAGCCGTTGTAGAAGCGCACATCCGTGATCGGATCCGCCTCGTCAGGCAGAACCTCGGCCCCGTCCAGAGACACCTCTATCAGCGCCCCCGGCACCTGTTTGATCAGGGGACCCAGCCAGTACAGCTCAGCTTCTTTCTGGGGATTCCCGAAGGGTTCGTCTACGGGGAAGAAGTAAATCTCGCTCCAACCCCGCTCATCCCGCAGGCTCAGCACGGTGGACACCACCTCGGTGTAGACGGCTTCCAGCGTCGGCGTGACCACCCCCAGGCTCTGCAGGTCGCGCGGGAGCTGGTATATGCCGCGCCAGTGGGCCGGCCCGGTGAAGCCCATGTCCCCCAGCAGGTCCATGTGCCGGATCAGATCGCTGTAGTCCACCTGTACGGCGTCACCGGGGCCAAGCGTCACGTTCACCGGGGTGTAGACCGCGCCCGAGTTCATCCCGTGTTCGCGGATGTCGCGGTGATCCTGCTCCAGGTAGGTGAAGGGATCACCGGGCAGGGGGACGCCATCGAACTCTCGCAGGGGGGTGTAGCCAATGCTGAACGCACGGTCAGGTGGCGTTTGCAGGACAATGGGCAGGACCTCCAGGGTCAGATTCAGGGCGCGAGCGGGCGCATTGGCCGGTGAGACGGTGATGGTCCCCTGATAGGTGCCGGCCACGGCGTCCGGAGGGACGTGTATGATCAGCCAGTATTGCTTTGAGGTTTCAGCCGGGATGTCCTGGGGGGTGTTGTAGTCCAGGATTTCCGGCACCAGTTCGGTCTCGTCCGGGCTACTCTTGCTGTCGCGGCGTTTGGTGACGACCCGCACCACACGCAAGTCAATCTCAGTGGCGGGGATACCGACTGGTGTCAGTTCGGTAACACTGACGATGACGTCGCTGAGGGGCTGGCGAGCGTAGATGGCGAAGGTGAGGGGCTCGTACTCACCGGGTGTCGCGAATGCCGACAGAGTCGTGGTGATCTCGCCGGGCTCTGGGATGGTGTCGGGCAGGATGTGCTCCATCCAGGAGCGGGTGTAGAGGACGTAGTCCGGGTAGGCATCGAGGTAGCTGCGGTCCACGGGCGGTTTCTCGATCCCCGAGGGCGCCCAGGCAGGGTCGGTGGTCAGCACGATGGCGTCGATCTGCATGCGAGGGCTGTCGGGATCGTTCCGGCGCAGGTGCAGCGTGTGGGGGTTGTCCTGAGGGTTCAAACGCAGGTCCAGACCGGTGGGGTCCAGCCGTACCCAGCGGAAAGCGGGATCGGCACCGTAGGCGGGTCCCCACTCCAGAATCGTGGCCGGGATCGGGGATTGGTCGTCCACGCTCCAGGAGAAGGGAGCATCGGCAGGCCAGAGGGCGATCCAGACGTGGCGGTAGTCGCCGGGGGCGGGGACGCGCAGGGCGTAGTCGGCGTACCAGTAGCCGGGCGGGTCGAAGGGCCGGCCCTTGTGACCGGGCAGGAACAGCAGGTACTCATCCCCGCTGCATTCGGCGCAGAACTGACCACGTGTCGAGTGGCTGCCGCGGGGGAAGTTGGTCTCGGCGAACTCCTCCCCCTCCAGCCAGACCCAGGGGAAGGGGGACTCAGGCCATGGTTGACGCCACTGGGCGGCTACCAGGGGCAGGTAGACGTGACAGGTGAGATCGGCAGCCGTAGTCTGGATGTCCACCACGTCGCCGATGCCATTGGCGTTCACGTCGCCCACGCACGCCTCTTGCGACGGCGCGTCCAGTTCTACAAATGTGACCGAGTGGGGTGGGAGGGTCAGCGTCGTCAGGGGCACCTGGGCCGGCTCCTCCTCCAGCACGACGTTGGTCGGGTCCCCATCGTTGTCGGCGTCATAGGAATCAGCCGATAGCCGCCACAGCCGGGCAGAGGCTGGGGTGAACCCGGTGATCTCAAGAGCGGTGGTAAGCTCAGTCATCTCGGCGTTGTTCACGACAGCGATGCGCAGGGTCTGACCACCCCGCCCTGAGCCGGACGAAGGGTCGGGGGAGAGGGCTGCCGTTGCCGCCACGTAGGGCACGCTCACGTCATAGGCCACCGCCTCCGGTGAGGTCACGGTGGTGGAGACCACCCGGCTTCCGGGCCAGCTCG
This sequence comes from Anaerolineae bacterium, assembly GCA_046756905.1. Lineage (GTDB taxonomy): Bacteria > Chloroflexota > Anaerolineae > Epilineales > JAANWY01 > JBHHTZ01. The sequence continues at coordinate 4,168 of JBHHXF010000260.1, forward strand.
AAAAGCCCTCAAAGACGTAGCCCATGGGCGCGATGCTGCCGTTGGTCTGACTGCGGATGAGGGCCAGGTTGCCGCCGTGCAGGGCGAACTGGTTGGCGTAGACCAACGGCACGGACTGGCCGGCGTTCAGCAGGCGGATGAACCACTCAGCGGCGATCACGCCCCCCTCCAGGGTACGGTTGATGTGCCAGTACTCGTCGTTCAGGTAAACGTTCCATTCGGTCACACCGATCCCGGGGCTGTCGGTCAGGCCGATGCCGGCCAGGTACTGCTGGACCCGCTGATAGACCGTGGTCAAGATGTCGACTCGATCGGCGGCGATCTGGCGGTCGTTTTGGTAGACGCCGTGGGCACGGGGCGGGAAGGCCGCGTCGTACTGGTGGCGCACGTAGAAGTCCATCTCGGCGAAGATCTCCTGCATGTGCACGGTATCGGTGATGGGCTCGCCGTCCACGAACGGCAGCATCGCCGCGCCGATCTGGATGGGCACCGAGGAGGGGGCGGCGCGCATGGCGTGGGCGAAGTCCAGGAAGCCGTCGTGATCGTAGGTCGTGTATTCCACCAGAAAGTAGCTGCCGGCCGGCGGCATCGCACCGTGCACCCCATCGCCGAAGTGAAGAATGCCGGCCTCGGGCTCCAGAGTGAAGACCCTGGCATCCGCCGGCTGGGTGCTCAGGTCGGCTACTTCAAGCCACTCTTCAAACACGTGGTTCTCCGCATCTTCCCGCGTCGCTGCCCAAAAGACGCGCACATCCCGCACCGGTGGAAAGCGCAGCACGTATTCCTGAGCCGGCCCGCCGTCGGCGCGAAAGAAGTCCCCCTTCGCACCGACCGGGTCGTGCTCCGAGCCGCCGTAGAAGCCGCGCCGCTCCTCCTCGCCGCCGAAGAAATACTTCTCGGGATTCTCGGCGGTCCAGGAGAAGTACCACATGTGGGGCTGCTTCTCCTCGTTGCCGATCTCGAAGAAGCGCACGTTGAGGGGCTCGGGGAAGCCCTGAGCGGCCCGCTGCGCGCCCCAGGGGGAGTCGGCCGGCCCGTTGAGGAACTCCACCAGGTCGGCCGCGTCCTGGGCGTTCATGGCGCCGAAGTTGACGGTGATGCTGGGCTCGGCGCCGATATCGCGCGCGAACTGGATCATGCGGACGATGTTCACCAGGCGGGGATCATGGATCCGCCGGCCAGGTTTGATTTGCTCGTCCCGTTTCCAGTCATACACGTCGGCGTTGTTGCCGCCGGGCCAGCGGACGACGGAGACGCCGATCTGGCGGGAGGCGTCCACGAAGCCGGTGTGGTTCACGGTCATGGAGGCGGGGGCGTACTGGAGGAGGTTGCTGCCCCACAGGTCGCCGTTGATCAGGAGGCCGGGCTGGGTGGCATCTATGGTGATGGTGGC
>JBHHXF010000261.1:0-5559 GCA_046756905.1 Anaerolineae bacterium
CCTGAGTAGCGAAGCGTATCGAAGGGCTCGCTCCCCCAAGTTCTGTATGCGCCCCGCGCCGTCCTTGTCTCGACAGGCTAGCAAGCCTGTCCTACACGCCGCGTTGAGCACGGTGGTCTGACATGAAGGTGAAGGGGGTGAAGCAATGACAATCATGGCTGCCAGGAGTTGCTATTGCTGGCAACTATGCTAATATTAGGGGGTCTACACAAATTAGTGGGGCGCTCCGAGCGGACAACAGTCCGCGACACTAGATGTCGTGGGTCTGCAGCGTTGATTCCACTAGATACGGGGACTGTTGTCCCCTTCGAGCGGGTTAACCCCACTATTCTGCGTAGAGCCATATTAGGTTTGTCGGACTTCAATGCAGGAGAGCCAACTGGAATCTTATGACCAAGCCAATCATCCGCGTAGACAACATCCACAAGTCATACCTGATGGGCAAAGAAGCCGTCCCTGCCCTGCGCGGTGTGTCTCTGGAGATCGAGCAGGGCGACTTCGTGTGCCTGATGGGGCCCAGCGGTTCCGGCAAAACGACCCTGCTCAACATCATCGGCGGGCTGGACGAACCTGGCCGGGGACATGTCATCATCGACGGTGAAAACCTGGTGGCGTTGTCGGAGAACGAACTGGCCAGGCTACGCCTGCAAAAGATGGGGTTCGTTTTCCAGAACTACAATCTGTTAGCCAACTTCACCGCTCAGGAAAACGTGGATGCGCCCATGGTGCTGGCGAAAATCGGCCGCAAAGAACGCAAACAGCGCACCATCAGCTTGCTCGAAAAAGTGGGTCTGGCCGACAGGGCCCACCATTACCCCGGCGAACTGTCCGGCGGCCAACAGCAGCGTGTGGCTATTGCCCGCGCCTTGGCCAATAACCCACTCATCCTCATCGCCGACGAGGTGACCGGAGATCTCGACAGCGAATCGGGCTTTGCCATCATGCGTTTACTGGCAACGCTCAATGATGAGGGCATGACCATCATCTTTGTGACTCACGACCCGCGCATGGCGGAATTTGCCCGGCGGTTGATCCATATACGGGATGGCAAGATCTGGAACGATGCTGAAGGAAACGGGGCGGACGCGCCGGCAGACGCAGCCGCCGGCCGCCACCAAACGACCAAGGCCTCCACATGATCCTCAAGTACGTTCTCAAGAACTTTCGGCGGCGCAAGGTGCGCACCATCTTGATGGTGCTTTCGTTACTCGTCAGCACAGGTCTGATTGTCGCCATGAGCGCCACCGTGGAGACGATACGCCGCTCCAATGTGAACCTGATCGCCTCGGCGACCGGGCGCTACGATCTGGCCGTGCGTCGCGCCGAGACCAGCCCGGAGCCGTTCATCGCTGTGGCCGAGACGAGCCGGCGCATTCTTGCCGCCGACAAACGGATCACGGCCGTATATCCCCGCTTTCTCAGCCAGGCAGAACTGAATGCCGCCGGCGAGCTGAACACCGGCGCCCTGCTCGCCCTTGATCCGGCAGAGAACATCGGCCAGATTGAGGTCATTTCCGGTACCTACCAGTTGGGCGACATGCAGGCCGCCGTCCTGCAATCCACAGCTTTGAGTCTGGGCAATCTGCAAGTAGGCGACACCATCGAGGTGGCCTACAGTTTCCCCCAGCCGCGCGAAAAGGGCTCGGTCGCCCCTGTTGGCAGCAGCCGGCGCCGCGCCGTGGGGCGATTCACCATCAGCGCTATCGTGCGCCAGAATGGGGTGACCAATGCCGGCGTCAACAGCGGCGTCATCGTTCACATCGAGGACGTCCAGGCATTGCTGGGGCTGCCGGATCGGGCGGAAGAGCTCATAGTTCTGGTGGAACCGGCTCTGTATGAAGCGGGCAATGCCGAAGAGGCAGCGCTGAGCGTGCGCGATGTGGCCGTCAACGTGCAGGCGGCGCTGGGCGACCAATATGTCTATCGTCTGGACAAAGCACAGGCATTGGATGAATCAGCCCAGGCGTTTCTGGTCATACAGGCGCTTATTTCCACCTATGGCTTGATGTCGCTGGGCGTGGTAGGTTTGCTGGTCTATACCCTCGTCATGACCAATGTGCAGGAACAGCGGCGCGAGATGGCTATCTTGCGCATCCTGGGCAGCCAGCGGAACTTGCTGTTTGGCATTGTCGTGGTCGAGGTGTTTGTGATTGGCCTGCTGGGGGTCGGCCTGGGCATCCTGCTGGGACAGGCCATCACGGCCTTTTTGGTGGTGCCTTATATCGAGTCCCAGATGAACCAAGCGGGGCTGGCAACCACAATTCAACCGGCGGTCAGCTTGACAGCGATTCTACCGGCGATTGTATCCGCCCTGGTGGTGCTCTTGCTCAGCGCCATCAAACCGGCCCAGGATGCGGCCAAAACAAAAGTGGTGCATGCCATCAACCCCGGCGTGGCAGATAATATCCAACTGGAAGATTTGGACGAGTTGCGCGAACGCCGCCCCACGATGAAACTGTTTATCATTGGCCTGGGGATGATGTTTGTCGTGCTGATGGCCGCCGGCCTGGTTGCGGCGGGGATATTCGACAATGCGGCGGCGTTGGCTGCCATGGTCCTGGCCATTCTGATATTGATGGTGGTGGGCATTGTCTTTGTCTTTTTCATTCTTACCCGGCCATTGGAAAAGCTCATTCTTTTCATAACCGGCCTCGTCTCGCCCCGGCTGACTTATTTTGCCAAACGAAACGTCGGGCGCAGTGCGGAGCGCAATACCCTCATTTCCTTACTGGTACTGTTCAGCGGTGTCTTGCCCAGCTTTTTGGCGACGCAAAGCGCCATGGGCAATGCCAATATCGAGACAGACGTGCACCTTAGTATGGGAGCGCCCGTGGAGATACAAAGCTTGTCCGGGTTTGAAGCGCCTGAGCTCGCCGCTCTGTCACGCCTGCGGCCGAGCTTTGTGTCGGAGGAGGTACAGGCTGTACCGGGCATCGACAAGGCGGTCGGTTTGACCTACGATTACGTTACGCAGGTGTCTGATGCCGTGGGGATGAGGACCGGGACGCTGACGCTGGTGGGTGTAACCGGTGATCTGAATGACGTGTTGTACGATGATTTGACGATCTTCACGGCGGGCGGGCCAACTGCTTTGACGCAGATTCTGACCGATCCCACGGCCGTCGTCATCAGCCAGGGCATGGCGGAGGGTCTGGCGGTTCATCTGGGAGGCACCATCATAGTGCAGGGCGAGGGGTTGGATCACAAAGAAGAGCTGACCGTCGTGGGAATTGCCCAGCGCCTGCCCGGTTTTGGCAACGTGGGGCGCATTCCTACTCTGGCGCTGGGCGGCGGCACGGTGTTTATCTCCCTGGATGGCTTTCGCCGCATGACCACCAACCCCCAAGAAGCGCTGCCCGACGCAGACGACCCGATTTTGGACCGTGTACTGGCGACAATATCAGCCGATGCAGAACCCTCTACTGTGGATATTGCCCTGCACGAGGCGTTCAACCGGAAATACGACATCTGGACGCAACTGGCGGACGTCCAGCTCAAGTTGGCCCGCGACAATCGGGTGCAGGGACAGGTTTTTCTGCTCGTATTGACCCTGATCAGCTTTATCACGGCCGTGTTCGGCGTCTTTGCCGTCATCTATGTGACGATTTATGCGCGGCGGCGGGAGATTGGCATGATGAAAGCGGTCGGCACGCGCAATTGGGAGTTGAATGGTATACTCAGCGTGGAAGCGATTGCCATGACGTTGAGTGCGGCCCTGGCCGGCATCCTGGCCGGATCAACGACGGGCTATCTGCTCGCTTATGCTTTGAATGTAGCAGAACAGCGCCCGCAGCAGTTTGTGATCGACACCACGGTGATGCCCTTTATCGTCGTTATGGTAACGCTGGCCTCCATTTTGGGCACCGTGCTCTCGGCGCGGCGCATTGTCAAGCGCAAAGCGGTCGAGATCTTGAGAATGAGTTGATGGTGAGGAAAGGTGTGAACACAAAGAGTTGTATGGTACTGGCAGCAATCCTGGTGTTGATGGTGGGCTGTACGCGTGAGCCGGCGACGGTTGAGCCCAGCGCCACACCAATTCCAGATAAGACAACGTCGCCATCGCCGTCACCGGCGCGTACAGGCCTGACGATTCTGGCCGATGGTGTTGTTCAAACTGTGCAGCCGGCCTTGCCCCTGGCTTTTGAGACCGGAGGCAAGCTGCTTGCCGTGCACGTGCAAGCCGGCGACCTGGTACAGGCCGGCGATCTCATCGCCACGCTGGACGACACCAACGCCCAGGACCAAGTGGCGCAGGCCCAGCTCAACCTGCAACTGGCCGAACTGGCGCTAGAGGACTTGAACCGTGACCCCACGCCCGCGGCCGTGGCCGCGGCCCGAGTCAAGCTGGCTTCAGCCAGGGCCAATCTGACAGCCCTGACCTCACCGCCCAGCGACGAGCAAATCCAGGCTGCCCGACAAACTCTCAACGCCGCACAACAGGCACTCCGGGACCTGCTTGATCTGTCTGGCATCGACATCGCCATCGCTGAGCATCAGGTGGAGCAGGCCAAGAACGCTCTCTGGGGGGCGCAGAGCCAGCGGGATGCCGTTTGCGGGGGCGGATCGGGAGCCGCCTGCGATGCAGCCAACGCTGCAGTCCAGCAGAACGAGGAATCGGTTCGCATCGTGGAGCTCAACCTGGAGAAGCTCACCAGTGGCCCCGGCGCTGGCGAAATCGCCAGCGCTAATGCGCAGGTCGCTCAAGCCCAGGCAAACCTGGATGCACTGCTCGCAGGTCCCGATCCTGATGCATTGGCGGCTGCCAAGGCCCAGGTGGAACAAGCGCAGGCTGAGCTGGATGCACTGCTGGCCGGCGCGTCGGCTAACGACCTGATCACGGCCGAGATCAACATCGCCCAGGCGCGCCTGGTGCTGGAGAGTGCCCAACGCCAGGTTGACAACACCAAACTCGTCGCCCCTGCAGCCGGCACGGTGGTCGCCGTCGAGGCTGCACCCGGCGCCCTGGTGGGCAGCGGCACACCGGTTGTACTATTGATTGATACGACGCGACTGGAGTTCCGCACCACCAATGTGAGCGAGCGCGACCTGGCGCAAATCTCACCCGGGCAGACGGCCGTTGTCACGTTGAAAGCCTATCCCAACGACCCCATAGCAGCAGAGGTGGTGCGGATTGATGTGCAGGCGGGTCCCCCTGTCGGTGATGCGGCCACCTTCCCCGTTGTGCTGGATCTCGGTGAAACCTATCTGGTCATTCGTCCAGGTATGACTGGTCGGGCAGAGATTCGTCGCGAGGAGTAGCCGGGCCGCGGCCTGGGCCTGGCTATCGTCAGGCAGATTGTGGAGGCCCACCAGGGGCAGGCGTGGGCCGAAAGCGAACCGGGCAGGGGGAGCGGGCCAAACCCCAGGGCAAACTCGGCCCGCGAGCCTTCACCCAGCGGCTCGAAGCTGTGGATCTGGGCGAAGATGGACGCGCGGGCACTTCATGCCCGTGCGGGCGCCGGCCGAGAAGCAACGCGTTATTACCGGATTATTTTCTCAAACTTGTAACTACCCAGCCTGCCCTCAGTCCATGAATGAATTCACGGCCTGATACGAAAA
>JBHHXF010000262.1:0-5549 GCA_046756905.1 Anaerolineae bacterium
CAGTGCGTGCAGCCATGGTCAATGCCTTCGGCTTCGGCGGCCAGAATGCGGTGGTGGTGGTAAGAGAGTTGGGTTGGAATGGGAGTCGGTGAGCGAGAAATGGTGCGGTTCTGGGCTGGGACTAGTGCGTACTGCGTACTGCGTATTACGTAATACGCAGTACGCAATAACCTCTCACACCTCGTGGAACGCCGCTACCACCGACCGCCAGCTCGCCGGCTCGATCTCTGGTCGCTGCCCCAGGTAGTAGTACATCACTCGGTCCAGGAGGCCGTCGTACCTGGTCATGATTTTCGACGGCAATTCATCCCACTCCCCTTCAACCGCGAAGACACTGAGCATATCGTCGGTGACAAGGGTCGGCATCTCCATCCACTTGCCCCGCGCCGCCAGCCGCGACAAGCGCTCGGCGACATCCTCCCATCCGTGACACGCGAAGACGGGGCGATAGGAGGGCGTCGAGGCGTAGAACGAGATTTGGGCGCGTACTTCCTCCCGCACCTGATCTGTTTCGGCCTGGTTTGTGCCGGTGATGACGAATACCGGAGCGACAAGTTGAATCTCTGCGCGTGTCCGGCCGGCATTATCCATGCCACGCTGGATGTTGGGCAGAATGAACTCTTCCAGGTATTTCGCCGAGTGCAACGGGTGGACGTGGAACCCTTCGCACAGTTCGCCGGCCAGCCGGCATAGGTGCTCGTTGATGCCGGCGATGTAGATGGGGATGTCCGGGTGGTCGATGGGGCCGGGGTTGAAGAAGGGGCTCATCAACTTGTGTTGGTAGAAGTCGCCCCGGAAGTTCAGCCGGCTGCCGTTTTGCCAGGTGTCCCAGATGGCCCGCAGCGCCAGGATGAATTCCCGCAGCCTCGGGGCCGGCGAGTCCCACGCCATGCTGAAGCGGCGCTCGATGTGGGCTTTCACCTGGGTGCCCAGGCCCAGGATGAGCCGGCCCTGGGACATCTTGGCCAGGTCCCAGGCGATGTAGGCGGTGCTCATCGGGTTGCGGGCAAAGGCCACGGCGATGGCGGTCCCCAGCTCAATCCGTTCAGTGTGCTCGGCGGCCAGGGCCAGGGGCAGAAATGGATCGTGCTGTGTTTCGCTGCTCCACAAAGCATCGAAGCCGATTTCCTCGGCCACTCGCGCCATGCGTGGCGCATCTCGCAGATTGTCAGCTACCAGTCCAGTGTCAATTCTCATTGAGAGGCTCCTAACTACCAGTAAGCAGTGGTCAGTGATCAGACTGTACGATTTCTGGGGGCTGACCACTGACCACTGTTCACTGTTCACTTGTGGAAAGTGTCCTGGTTGATGGGTTGCTGGTTCGTCGTCTCCTAGCTTACCACGGTTCACTCCACCTGTCAACGTCCAGGTTGCGGTTGTGGACCAGACATGCTAGAATACATTTGTCTGTGACTCGATGAGGGCCAGTGAGGTTGATTATGACGATCAAACAAACTGTAACGACTGAAACCCGACCCGATCATCCGTACGTCGTTCGGATACCTGGGATATGCGATGGCCGGCCTACTATCCGGGACACCCGCACTCCAGTTTCCACGATTGTTGGCTACTACAAGATGGGTGAAGGCGTGGACGATATTCTGGTGGCCCTTCCGCATCTCACGCCAGCCCAGGTGCTTGATGCCCTGAGCTACTATCACGACCACCAGGCTGAGATGGATGCCTGGTTCCGCAAGCATACATCTCGAGAGAATCTGCTAAGAGCCTATGATCTTACGGTCGATGGGCGCGGAAACGTGATTCTGGCTGGCGATGAACGCTGATCGGGAAGAACAGCTTTTCATCCGTTTGTTGCTCGATGAGGACGTTCATCCCCAGGCGGCACCGGCACTCCGGCGGCGTGGTTTTGATGTCGTCAGCATGCATGAGATTGGTCGTGCCGGTCGGCGGATTTCGGACGACGATCAACTGGCGTTTGCTGTCGAGCAGGGTCGGGCCATTTTCTCGTACAACGAAGAGGATTTCGTCAAGCTGTATCTTGCCTGGCTGTCAGCAGGGAAACGTCACTTCGGAATCGTCGTGTACCGGCAGATTTCGCTCCCCGAGTTGATCCGACGGCTGGCGCGTTTCCTCAACACCGTGACAGCCGACGAAATTGCGAACAATCTACGCTGGTTGCCTCACTAGTCGGGTCTTACGGTGGCGGCAAACCCGGATAGCTGGTACCGCTTGGACGTGACGGCCGCGATTCGCGCCTGGATGAATAGTACAGCATCGAACTATGGGTTGCTCCCGGAGCCGGACAATGGCCCGTGGCTGTACCACCAGTTCTGCTCCAGTGAGTACGCCTATCCCACGCTGCGGCCGTGTCTAGTAATCAACTTCCGACGGACCTGCTCTACGAATGTGAATCGTGACGGCATCGTAGACGTGGTCGATGTACAGACTGTGGCATCTTCATGACCGGCATGCGCAACCATGCCATCTCCATCAAAGGCGAACAGGGCGCCCAGCGGTCATCTGATCCGCAACAACTTGATCACAGCGCCCATCTGGGATCGGGGTAACGCTTCCTTTACCACCGAGGGCAACATCACCGATGCGCGCAACGCCGACTTGGTGGCGCAGGGTGATCCGCATCTGCCGGCGGGGTCGCGGGCTATCGGGGCCAGCGTGCCGTCCGATGTGAAAGGGACATCATTCGCAGTCAAGGCGCGTGGAAGCGCGTCGAGCCCGCTGGACGGCAGTTATTAGCAAGCCGGTGGTCTGCCTCAGCCGCAGGCGCGCAATATCATCCTGCTGATCGGGGATGGGATGGGTCCACACCACCGAACGGCGGCACGGTATCTGTTCGTTGGGCCAGCCGGCGCGCTGGCATCTGACCTGTTCTCACAAGTGATACTAGCGGTAAGACTCACGTCATCACCGCCAAACTCGGTCTATGGAAGACGGCGCGTCCCGCCAGTCCCCACCAACAGTAGTAAGGCTAGACCTCAATAACAATGGTTACGACGAACATGTGACCTTAACGCAACATTCACGCAACATTCACCATGAGCGTCGCCTAGTGTGGTTGTCTCATGGTAGAATCGCAGTAGGCCCGAAAGTTATCACGGCAGATCCTGTATCAGGTACTTATGAGAGTGTAATGCACCCACCAGCTTCATCTGATGAATTGGATATAGGGTGGGAGAACTGGGTTCATGAGTTCCAACGCAAGCGTTATCAAAGTAGGCGGTTGGATCGCCCGCAGCCCTGCAAAAAAGAAAGTGCTCCCATTCAGCGACCTCAACCCCAACCGACAAATGAACATACCGCATTAAGTTCTTGGACATGGTCTGGTGTTGTCAGCCTCTTGATTCCTCTGGGGATTATTGGGGGAGTTTTCTACCTACATGGGAAACCTGTTGGGGAAGTGATTAGTCAGCTAACAAGTCACCTTCCGGGCATTTTTGATCACGCCCAGTCTGCCATATTCGATGGCATTGATTGGTTCAAGAATCACCTGCCGGCTTTTATCGATTTTGTGCGATCTACATTGCTCGACGGGATCTATTGGATAGGAGATCAAGTTCGAAGCCTTCTGAGATCGGCCGGCCATTGAAGGCACCGACAAGGGCCCAATCATCTACACGATTCGCGGAGATCGCTTGTTCCAGGGTCCCAACACGACGGGCTCCATCGTGTTTGAGGCGAATGTGAATCTGACAGGCTCGATCCAGTACCTGCTGCCTATTCTTGCTGACAGGCGCTTCTAGTCTACCAGACCCTAAAGGTTTTGGAAACCTTTAGGGTCTCTAGCTATTAACCTGACGAGCGGCCAACGCACTGCGTTGGCCGCTCGTTCTGTTTTGTCTCGATTAAAAGTGCGGAAGTGCGCGCTAGCCAATGAACATCGCGTCCCCGAAGCTGTAGAAGCGGTAGTTCTTCTCGGTGGCTTCGCGATAGGCGCGCAGGATCAGGTCTTTACCGGCGAACGCGCTGACCAACATCAACAGCGTGGAGCGGGGCAGGTGGAAGTTGGTGATGAGGGCGTCCACGGCCTGGAATTGATAGCCGGGGTAGATGAACAGGTCTGTCCAACCGGAGAAGGCCGCGAATTGTGAATTGTGAATTGTGAATTGTGAATTGACAATTGACCAGCGGTTTCGAGGACGCGGACGGTGGTAGTGCCGATGGCGATGACCCGGCCGCCGGCCTGCCGCGTGCGGTTGATGGCCTCGGCCGTTTCGGGTGGCAGCACGGCGTATTCGCTGTGCATCTGGTGCTCTTCGATCTGTTCGACTTGCACGGGGCGGAAGGTGTCCAGGCCGATGTGCAGCGTGATGAAGGCAAACTGGGGGCCGCGCGCCTCAATCTGGTCGATGAGTTGTGGGGTGAAGTGGAGGCCGGCGGTCGGGGCGGCCACGGAGCCCTGCACGCGTGCGTAAACCGTCTGATACCGCTCGCTGTCCGCCAGCGGCTCGTGGATGTACGGCGGCAATGGCGTTTCCCCCAGCGCTTCGAGATGCGGCGTGACGGGCTGATCGAACTCGATCAATCTTCCCCCGCTCGGCGTGATCTCCAATACCTGGCCCACGATCGGCTCCGAGAACAGTTGGCTAGATGGCTGGTTGGCTGGATAGCTGATGCCGGCTGAATCCGCCGGCATCAGCTCCAGCCGTGTCCCCGGCACAACCTTTCGCCCTTTCACCAGCGCCTGCCACGTTCGTTCGCCGCGCCGGCGGAGTAGGAGCAGCTCCACGCGCCCACCGGTGGGGACTTTGCGGGCGAACAGGCGGGCGGGGATCACGCGGCTGTCGTTGGCGATCAGCAGGTCAGCCGGCTGCAGATACTCCACAATGTCGCGGAAGATGCGGTGCTCGATCTCGCCGCTGTCCCGATGCACGACCATCAGACGTGCCGCGTCGCGCGGCTCGATGGGCGTCTGGGCGATCCGGTTGGGCGGAAGCTGGTAGTCGAACTCGTTGGTGCGCATGCATGAACATTATATCTGAGGCCAGGTAGCTGTGCAAGGAGACATGCCTGACCCCGGTTCTTACTGATCCGACCATCCGAGAAATCCGCGTTCTAAATTGCGGTGAACCCCCTTGTATGGTAAAATACGGCTGAGAACTCGGATCGCCTGGATGAACGGATCACTCGGCTCAGCGATCAATCCGTAGATCCGAGAAATCCGCGTTCTTCTGATGGAGGGAGTATGAGATCTAACTGCAATCGGGCTGCCGGTGGTCTGCTCAGGCCGGCGCCTCTGGTGAATGTGGACTTTCGGTGGCTCGTTCGACAGTGTGCGACGGTATTCCTGCTGGCCGGCCTCTGGTTCGCGGCCACCTCCCCGGCGGTCGCATTGACCCAGGCCGGCCCCTGTCCCTTGCCGGCTGACCTGGACGGCAGCGGATTGGTGGATGTGGAGGATGTCATGCTGGTGGCCGGCCACTGGCAGCTCCCCCTGGACGACCCGCGCTTCGACCTGGACGATGATGGCGACGTGGATGTGATGGATGTGATGCTCGTCGCCGCTGACTGGAACAAAACGGGACCGACCGCGCCCGTACTACCCGGCGATGGCCGGGTCTGGGCCGAAGGCT
>JBHHXF010000263.1:0-5493 GCA_046756905.1 Anaerolineae bacterium
TGGCCGGCGTGCGAGGTCTGGCCGACGCCGAGCAACTCCACGGCAAGGGACTATCCTTCACCAACGTGCTGGACATCGACACCGCCTGGAGCACAGCCTACGAATTCAGCGCGCCCACCGTGGTCATCATCAAACACGCCACGCCGTGTGGCGCAGCCAGCGCTGCAACCCAGGTCGAAGCCTATCGCGCCGCCCTGGCCTCCGACCCGGTGTCGGCCTTCGGCGGGATCGTGGGGGCTAACCAGCCCATCGACCGCGCGACAGCGGAAGCCATCAGCGAAATCTTCACCGAAGCCGTCGTCGCCCCCGACTTCACCGAAGAAGCTCTGGAGATTTTGACACGGAAGAAGAACCTCCGCCTGATGCGCATCCCCTTCTCTCCGCCGCAGACCTTAGACCTCAGGCTGCTGCACGGAGCAGTTGCGGCTCAGGAACTGGACAGACTCGACATCGAAGGTCCTTTTGAGGAAGTGACAGAGAGGTCTCCTACAGAAGAGGAGTGGGAGGGATTGGTCTTTGGCTGGCGCATCTGTAAGGCCGTCAAATCGAACGCCATCGTATTTGCCAGCGAAACAGCCACCGTTGGAATTGGCCCTGGACAGCCGAGTCGGGTCGATTCCGTCAGAATGGCCGCATGGAAGGCCGGCGACAGAGCGCAAGAGGCCGTCATGGCCTCAGACGCCTTCTTCCCCTTCCCCGACGCCGTCGAGGAAGCCGCCGCCGCCGGCATCACGGCCATCATCCAGCCCGGCGGCTCCATCCGAGACCAACTGTCCATTGACGCTGCCAACGCCCACGACATGGCAATGGTCTTCACCGGCATGCGCCACTTCAGGCACTAGTACAAGAACGATGCAAGCAGAAATCATCACTATTGGAACCGAGATTCTCCTCGGTCAGATTGTGGACACCAATGCCGCGCACCTGGCGCAGAAGTTGGCCGAGATCGGCCTGAACGTCTACCGCAAAACGACGGTGGGCGACAACGACCTGCGCATCGCTGAGGCAGTACGCAGTGCCCTGCGGCGCTCGGATGTCGTGATCACTTCCGGCGGCCTGGGACCCACGGTGGACGACAAGACACGCGAAGCCGTAGCAGCGGCGACAAACCGAAAGCTCATGCTCAACCCAGGCCTCCTGAACCACATCGAGGAGTTCTTCAGCAAGCGCGGCCGGGAGGCGGGCGAGAACAACCGCCGGCAGGCCTATCTGCCCCGCAACGCCATACCGATTCACAACCCCGTCGGCACCGCCCCCGGCTTCATCGTGAAACATCAGAACAGCTATGTGATCTCGTTGCCGGGCGTTCCCCGAGAGTTGTATCACCTGACTGAGGAATCTGTCTTGCCGTTTCTGCGGCAGGAATTCAGCCTGCAAGGTGTCATCGAGAGCCGCATCCTGCACACCGCCGGCATCGGTGAGAGCAGCATCGACCGACGGATCGCTGACCTAGAAGAATCCACCAACCCGACTGTAGGGCTTGCCGCCCACGCCGGCTCCGTTGACATCCGCATCTCAGCGAAAGCAGTCATCGCCGCCGAGGCGCGACAAATGCTGGATGAGATGGAAGCGCGGATTCGTGAACGGCTCGGCGACATGATCTTCGGCAGCGGCGAGGTAACAATCGAAGAAGTTGTGGCAATGATGCTGGTAAACCGGGGGCTGAGCCTGGCTGTGCTAGAGACGAACACCGCCGGCCTGATCGCCAGCCGGCTAGCGGCCGTTCCCGGCGGCATGGAAGTGTTGAACCAGGCTCTGATCACGTCACCGGAGCGGGCTCGTTCTTGGTTGCTGCCCGACGTCGAGAGGCAGACAAACATCTCAACCAAAGTGGCCGAGTTGCTCGCCGCCAGAATTCGAGAACAGGCTGGGGTTGACATTGGCGTTGCCATTGTTGGAGACACCACTCTCGATGTAGGTCCCTACAGCGAACGTACAGGGAACACGTACATCAGTCTGAGCACCCGTGAGGCGCTCAGCAGCCGGCACATCCGCATCGGCGGGGTCTCGGAAATCGCCCGCATCTGGGCTGCCAACACCACCCTGGACCTGATGCGGAGGTGTCTTCAGGAATAAACTGCCCGTCAATCTCCCAAGAACATCCGCCACAACACATCGATGGCTTTAGTGTAGCCTGCGTAAAAGGACTCCGCGTCCTCCGCTGCTACCTCAGGCGACTGTTGAGCAATGGCCCGGCCAACGTCCTTAGCGATCTGCAGCTTGCGACGCACGTCACTCTCGAACCACAGCCTTTCGAGCTCGGCTGGATCAGGCTCCTGATATGAGTAGTCGGACATATAGCCTCCTGGCGCCGCTCAACACTCGAATGTGAACCCACATCCGCTGCAACAATACACATTACAAGGAACACCGAAAAGTATACAAGGACAGGCCGGGGGGGTCAACTTCCGCTCGAAATCTCACTTGCCCAAAATCGACTTATCGCCTAGAATAGCATCTATGGCGAGGTTCTCCCTCGCCACGCGCCTTTTAGTCAATGCCAAGGAGAGCGCATTTGGAAGTGACACCGCTCATCGTAATCCTCATCGCCGCGGCCCTGGCGTTCGGTTATATCACTGGATTCCACAACAGCGGCAATATGGTAGCCACCGTAGTTTCATCACGAGCGCTATCTCCTTATCACGCGTTGAGCCTGACAGGCATCGCTGCCTTCTGCGGGCCATTTCTATTCGGGGTTGCCATTGCCGAGACCATCGGCAAGGACATCGCTCCCCCTGAAGCGATCACACCAGCCGTGATCCTGGCCACACTTCTGGCTGCTATCGCCTGGAAAATGACAACCTGGTGGTTCGGGATTCCGTCAAGCTCGTCACATGCCCTGATCGGCGGACTGATTGGGGCGATAGCTACGGCGCACAGCCTGCGTCTAATCCAGCTTTCTGGTCTAACCAAGGTCTTTGCAGCTCTGATTATATCCCCACTTTTGGGCGCCGGCATCGGCTGGCTGTTTTTGAAGCTAGTTTTTCTTGTGGCCCGGCTGTTGGCATTGTCTCCCAGAGCCAATTGGGTATTCAAACGGGGTCAGATCCTGACAACGGTAACACTCGCCCTAAGCCAGGGCACGAACGATGCCCAAAAGACGATGGGTATGATCACGATGGCCTTGCTATCCACCGGCTACATCGACGGGTTTCGCGTCCCGGCCTGGGTTGTTGCGGCATCTGCGGGCGTTATGTCTCTTGGAATGGCCACGGGCAGTTGGCGCATCATTCGCACACTGGGTGTTGGCCTCTATCGGATCCGCCCTGTCGATGGGTTCAGCGCTCAGGCAGCGGCAGCGGGTGTTATACTTGGTGCGGCGCTGTTGGGTGGCCCGGTGAGTACCACACAGGTGGTGAGTAGTTCCATCATGGGGGTGGGATCGGCTGAGCGAATTGGCAAGGTGCGCTGGGGCGTTGTCGAAAACATCTTGTTGGCATGGATCGTTACCGTCCCAATCACTGCGCTGTTAGCGGCAGCGCTGGTCCAGTTGGTTTCCCAATGGATGTGATAACGAAAATCTGGATAGGGAGTACACCATGGGTTTTCTAGATCGCCTTCGACGGCGAGATGATAAATTTCATGACCTGCTGGTCGGGCAAGCCCGGGTTACCCTAGAAGCCCTGGACAGCCTGGTGGAGTTCATGGAGACGGAAGATGACGCCGCCGGCGAGCGAGTACAGCGAGCCGAAAAAGAGGCGGATGAGCTTCGGCGCATCCTCATTGACGAGTTGAACAACAGCTTCGTGACCCCATTCGACCGTGAAGACATTTTCGCACTATCACGGGCTATTGATGACGTCCTGGACTACTCCGACACGACCGTCGACGAGATGCGCCTACTGGAAATTGAGCCAACCTCGTACTTACAGCGCATGACCTCACTTCTGCGCGATGCCGCCAACGAGATCCACCTCGCAATGCTCCGCATCAAGGATCACCCAAACGTTGCCCTGGATCATGCAACGCGGGCAAAGGCTCTCGAAAACCGGGTGGAGGGCGTCTACCGCGAGGCCATCGCCGACCTATTCAGCGGCCCGGAGGACATCCACCACGTAATGCACATGCTAAAACTTCGGGAAACATACAGGCATCTATCCAATGCTGCCGACCGTGGGGACGAGGCGGCCAACATTATTGGGGACATCGTTGTGAAGATGATGTGATCCCGAAGATCTAGTACAGCTCGGCGGAAATCCTTCACCAGTTAGATCAAGACAGCCCCTTGACAGGCCCCTCGACAGGCTCGGGAGGGTCCTCGGGATGAGCATCCTGAGTAGCGAAGCGTATTGAAGCAGCGTCCTGAGGCCCTTCCTGAGCTTGGCGAAGGGCCCGTCGAGGGGCTAGCCGTGACCTCGATAACTGGGGACTCATTTATGCCAAGGTGTACTAGTGGGGAGCCGGCGCAGCGCAAAGCTCATCGAAGTGGGCGGTCAAGATAGCCACATCGAGGACATTGATTACCCCATCCCTATTCAAGTCATACCCAGACTCAAATACGTCATTGTCCCAATCCCCGGCCACCGCCTGAATCTCGTACAGCCCTGTTCGGCCATCCCCATCCCAATCGACACAGGCTGTCATTGCAATGTCGTGCCTCAAGGGAGCGCCGGCCGGCACTACAACCACTTCCGATATGGCGAAGTGAGACAGCGTATCGGCCTCAATTCGATACGCGCCCGGCAGCAGCGGGCTGCTATAATCACCATCCGCCTGTGTAGCAAGCTCAATCCTCACGCCCCAAGTCAGATCTGTCACTGTCACCTGAGCCTGAGGTAGCGGGTTGCCATCTAAGTCTGTCACCGTTCCGCGTAACTCTGTCAAAGTCTCCGCCGTGGTAACAGCCGCGTCAGCGTTAATGATACCCCACCCGTAGACGTTGTTCGGCAGTCCATCGGCATCACCGCCACAGGTTATGTCGGCTATGGGTGTAGCTGATGCTCGTAGAACCTGCTCAGTAACAGCCAGATCACCGACGAGTTGCGGCTGCGCCGACCACAAAAGGGCAATCGTGCCAGCCACATGCGGACCGGCCATGGAGGTGCCGCTCATTGTGACGTAGCTATCGCCGGGGAAGCTGGAAATCACTTTAGCACCGGGCGCAGTCAAATCCGGAGCCGGCAGTCCACTCCCGTCGACCGTTACCGGTCCCCGACTGCTGAACCCAGCGACCAGGCCGCCCGATTGAGTAGCCCCAACGCTCAGCGCCTGCGAGTAGATGGCCGGCGGATATCTCACCGACTGGCATCCAGGCCCTGCGTTCCCCGCCGAGACCACCACTGCGATGCCGGCGGACGTCAATGCCTCAACTGCCGGCCCGATGGTGTCCTCCCATAGTGGATCGCCCGGATGGCATCCTTCGGACTCAACACACGCCCAGGAGTTGTTGATTATGTCCGGCGCCAGGTCCGATCGCGGATTCTGACCATCCAGATCGGTAGGAGCCAGGAAGAACTGGAAGCAATCAACATACGAGGCCGGCGTGCCGAAACC
>JBHHXF010000264.1:0-5479 GCA_046756905.1 Anaerolineae bacterium
TTGACAATTAACCCAGGAGGTGACTCGCCATGAGCGATACCGACAACAATTCCCTGCCACACATCCTTTTCGAGCTGGGGAGCACCACGTACGGCGTGCCCAGTCGGGCGGTTCGGCAGATGGAAATGATCGAACAGATCACTCCGGTGCCGAACGCGCCGGCCTTCGTCGAGGGCGTGGTCTTCTCCCGGGGCCAGGTAATCCCCGCCATCGATCTGCGGGTGCGCTTCGGGTTTGAAAAGAAACCCTACGACCTGCGCACGCGATTGGTCGTCGTCCAGGCCGGCGAGCGGACCGTGGGCCTGATCGTGGACACCGCCCGCGAATTCATGTCCATCCCGCCGGACACGGTCCAGCCGCCGCCTGATGAGATCTCAGGTCTAAGTGGGAACTACCTGGAAGGCATTGCCACGCTGGACGACCGGCTGGTACTCATTCTCAATGTGGAAGAGGTGCTGAACCTGGCAGAACACGTTCAGCCTGGCGCAAGAGGTAACGCAGCCTGAATAGTCAATCAGCCAACCATATTTGGAGCAGTGATCCCCGCTCCCGCCGGATCCCTTCGACAGGCTCAGGACAAGTGTCAAAGCCGGCGGGTGTGGCCTGGATGGTTCGGCCAGGCTCACCACAGGTTTGTCAATCCAGGCCGAGCAAAGCAAAGTAAGGAGGAAAACGGCATGGCAACCAATTCACCAAACCCACGCAACACCCTCGACGCCGAGATCGCTCGTGTTCGCGATGAAGCCGATCAGGTGACGCGCGCGGCCGACGAAATCGTGCGCATCACGGACCAGGTAGCGGAAGGGGCCGAGGAGCAGGTGCGCTCGCTGGACGAAGCGTTGAACGGGGCGAATGAAATGGCGGCTTCGCTCAAAGACACCGCCGCGCAGGCCGAATCCGTGACCGTCTCGACTGAAGAAATCGTTTCCGGCATCAACGAAATGGCGGCGTCCATTGAGGAGGTCGCCGGCAACGCAGCCGACATCGCCACGTCCGTTGACGAAACCGCGGCCTCGGCCGAGGAAACGACGGCGTCGATCCGGAAGGTTACGGACACGGCTCAGGAAATGGCCACATCCGCCCAGCAGGTAACCACCTCGATGAACGAGATGGCTGCATCCATCAAGCACGTCGCCGGCGACACCGAAGCCCTCACCGTGTCGGTGGACGAAATCGCTGCATCCACCGAAGAAATGGCGCGCTCAGTTCAGGGGGTTTCCGAAAACGCCGATGATCTCAGCACCGCGGCCGAAGAGACATCGGCATCGATCAACGAGATGGGCACGTCCATCGAAGAGGTCTCCGCAACGATGGAGGGCCTGGCCACATCCGTCGAAGAAATATCGACCTCCATCGAACAGATGGTGACATCGGTGCAGGGAGTGGCCCAGAACGCCGACCAGATCACGGATGCGGCGGCTGGGGCGGCCACCAGCGCCGAGCAACTGAATGGCTCGATTCGTTCCGTCGCGCGTCTCGCCAAACAGGCCGACGAAGTGTCGCGCCAGGCGGCGCGTGACGCAGAAGAGGGTAGTGCGAGTGTAGAAAGGTCAATTCAAGGCCTCGATCGTGCCCGTGATTCCATGGTGAAATCCGCGGCTGTCACTCGCGAAATGGGCAAACGCACTGGCGAAATCAGCGGGATTGTGGACACCATCAACCTGATCGCCGAACGCACAAACCTGCTGTCTTTGAACGCGTCTATCGAAGCCGCACGCGCCGGCGAAGCCGGGCGAGGCTTCGCCGTCGTCGCCGAAGAGATCCGCAATCTTGCCGACCGCTCGGCCCAGGCGACGGCCGAAATCGCCGGCATCATCCGCTCCCTCCAGGAGGTGGCCGAAGAAGCTGTCACCGCGTCGAACGACGGACTGCGCATCGCAGAAGAGAGCGGCCGGCTGGCCGACGAGGGTGTCAGCGGCTTGAAGCGCATCCTGGCCGGCGTCGAGGAGACCACAGCCCTGGTAGGTCAGATTTCGGACGCTGCCGACGAGCAACTCGGCGCAGCCGAACACGTGGTGAAGGCGATCAACCTGACCGCGCAGCAGTCAAAGCAGGTGACCACCGCTACGGCTGAACAAGTCAGCGGGGTACAGGACATTGCCCAGGCCACCGCGCAGATGCGTACGAGCTCGCAGGAAGTCTCGCACGCGCTAGGCGAACAGGCGCGCGCCGCCCGGGATATTATCAAAGCTGCGCAGAATACCACATCCCTGGCTGTTACGGTTCGGCAAGCCACGGTCGAACAGGCAGACATGGCACAGCAGGTCGCGCAGGCTGTGGATTCTATCCGGCGTGGTGCGGCATCGACCACCCGCGCAATGGCAGAACAGACCACCGCCAGCGAACAGGTCTCGCAAGAGGCCGAACGCCTGGCGCGGCAGATCAACGGCGTCAGCAAAGCGATGGGCGAGCAAGCAGTTGCCGCCGGGCAAGTCGCCAAGGCGACGGACGCCATGCGCCGGCAAACGGCCCAGGTGGCCCAGGCGATGAACGAGCAGGCGCGCGCCGCCAAAGACATCACGGACGGTGCGCAGAACGTCTCGCAGCAGATCGGGCTGGTTACGCGGGCCAATCGAGAACATTCAACCGTCGCAGAGGACGTTCTCCGCTCCCTGGCTGATCTTCGCCGGGTCACTGAACGGAATGCGGATGGGGTCACGGAGACGCGGCGCTCCACCACCAGTCTGCTCGAGCGCACCCGCACGCTGGGCGCGATCATGGATCGCTTGAGCGTGGACGGACAACAATGACCCTGGCCGAACAACTGGCCAGCCCGGACGAACCCACGCGGCTGCGCGCGGCCCAGGCTCTCGCGGTTGAGGGGACCGACGAAGCCGCGCAGTTGCTGGCCGGCGCGCTGGGCGACGAGAGCTGGCGTGTGCGCCGCGTCGCCGTGACAGCCCTGGCTCAACGCGGAGGACCGGATGCCGTGGCCGCCCTCCTGCGGGCCTTGCGCGCCGAGCACCAGGACCTGGGCGTCTTGAACAGCGCGCTCCAGGTGTTGGCGCTCATCGATCTGGACGTCCTGACGCCGCTCATCCAGTTCCTGAGCGATCCTGACGCGGATTTGCGCATCTACGCGGCCCTCGCGTTGGGGGAACAGGGCGACCCGGGTGCGAGCCCCGCCCTGATCCGTGCGCTGGACGATCCCGACGCCAACGTGCGGTATCACGCTGTCGAGGCGCTGGGCAAGCTGCGCGCTACCGAAGCGGTGGACAGGCTCGTTGGGGTGGCCGAATCGGGCGATTTCTTCCTGGCCTTTCCCGCCCTGGATGCCCTGAAGCGCATCGGCGACGCGCGGGCGGCTGAGCGGCTTGTGCCGTTCCTGCAGGACGACCTGCTGCGCGTGCCGGCAGCCGAGGCTCTGGGCCAACTCGGCGACGATCAGGTAGCCGCGCCACTCATCGCCGTGTTGAATAGGCCCGGCGCGCCGGCCAGCGTGATCGCGGGGGCGCTGGCAGCAGTGCACGACCGCGTGGAAGAACAATATGGCGAAGGCGCACGCGTCGCCCGGTTGGCGCGCGACGTCATCACACCGACGGGCGTGCAGAACCTCCTGGACGCGGTGGACCAGGCCGGCGCTGGAGATCTGCGTGGCCTGGTCATCGTCCTCGGCTGGCTGGAAGGGCCAGCGGTGCAGCGCGCTCTGGCCCGTCTTCTGAGCCGGCCGGCGGCGCGCAAAGAGGTGATGGAAGCCGTGGTGCGCTACGGCCGGCGCATCACAGGGCTGCTGGCGGAGCAACTCGACGCGGAAGACCTGGAGACGCGGCAGGCGGCAGCCGTCGCGCTGGGCCGGATCGGCGACGCGCGGGCCGTGCCGGCCCTCACCCAGGCTTTGACGTCCGAGGCCGAACTGGCCATCGTCGCCGCCGGCGCTCTGGCGCGAATCGGCGATCAGTCTGCCCTGGACACCCTGGTCGGCCAGCTTGGTCATCCCAGCGCCGCGGTGCGCAAAGCCGTGGTCGCCGCAGTCAATTCCCTGGGTCATTCCGACACGGCTAAACGCATGGCGATGTGCCTGCGCGATCCCGATCCACGGGTGCGGGAATCGGCGGTGAAGATCGCCGGCTACTTCGGTTTTGCCGAATGCGTGGACCTGCTGTTTGAGCGTTGCAACGACGAGGACGAGCGGGTGCGCGGCGCGGCGCTGGAACACCTGCCATACCTCGAAGATGGGCGTGTGCTGGCCACCCTTGCCGGCGCTGTTCAGAATGAAACGCCTGGCGTGCGTGCTGCGGCCGCGCGAGCATTGGCTCAAATCGAAAGCTCAGACGCCCGGCCACACTTGTTCACTGCTCTGAGCGATTCGGATCCCTGGGTGCGCTACTTCGCAGCTCGCTCCGTTGCCCAACACGGCTACGCGGATGCGATCGAGGTGCTGGATAGGCTGGCGAAAACAGACCCGGCTCCACCGGTGCGTATCGCGGCGCTGGAGGCGCTGGGGCAGATCGGCGGGGCACGGGCTGTGACGATCCTCGCACCGCTGGCTCAATCGGATGACGACGATCTGGCGCGCGCGGCCCTGCGGGCGCTGGGGCAGACCGGGCATGGCGACGCGCGTCCGGCCCTGTTGGCCGCGCTGCGCTCGCCGGCGGCCGCCCGGCGAATCGACGCGATCCGCGCTTTGGGGGAGCAGGGCGGGGTGGGGGTGGCCGGCGCACTCCAACAGGTCGCGGCGAGCGATGCAGATGAGGCTGTCGCGCAAACCGCCATCGACGCGCTGGCCCAACTGACCACCGCTGAAGCGGTTGACGCTCTCATCGCGTTGACCGGGGATGCCGGGCGCCGCGAAGCCTGCGTCGCCGCCTTGGCGCAGGTGGGTGACGAGCAGCTTGACCAGGTCGCGAAGGGGCTGGATCACCCGCGGGCGGATGTGCGCGGCGCGGTGGTGGCTGCGCTGGCGCGGATGAAGACTCCGCGTGCTGCTGAGCGCCTGATACGCGCGCTGGACGACGCCGAGGCGTCGGTGCGCCTGGCGGCCGTGAATGCGCTGGCCCACGTGGGCAGCCGGCGCGCGCGGCGAAAGTTGGTGGAGATGGCCCACGCCGACCCGGACGCCGGCGTGCGGCGGGCCGCGCAGATGGCTTTGGAGGGGTAGGGTGTGTGCTTCTGCTCGGCGCGGTGCCGCTCGGCCCGGTGTCGCTCGGCCCGGTGTCGCTCGGTCTGGATTGTCAAACCTGTGGTGAGCCTGGCCGAACCATCCAGGCCGAAACCACCGGATTTGACACTTGTCCTGAGCCTGTCGAAGGGATCCGGCGGGAGCAGAAGGAAATCTGTGCCGCTCAGCCTGGACCGTCAAATCCAGGCCCCAGCCGCCGGATTTGGCAATCCGGCAGGAGCGGTCGAGGAGCTGCGTCTGCTCGAAGGGGATCGTCAGATCCCCGTCAACCCTGCTCAAAGGGGATCGTCAGATCCCCGTCCGGTTCTACGAACAATGTGTTTCTGACAACCCGCTCACAGCGAAGGGGGGAAACGAAAA
>JBHHXF010000265.1:0-5478 GCA_046756905.1 Anaerolineae bacterium
CTGGAACTTGGTTGCTGGTCTGGCATATCCACAACCTGGCTCAATAGAGAATTGACGACCAAGTAACCTACGGTGAGGCGCAACGTCTCCTCTGGGCCTGAGTCAAGGTTCCACGGCATCTGAGGCGACATCACCTGTATCTCATTGGGTTGATCGCTCAATTGGAAGGAGCTGAGTGTATACATGAACTCGACCTGGATGCGGCTCGGAGCAATGTTGCTCAGTCCGAGGTCTTCGACAACTTGTTCGTACAGCGCATCGAAATCAAACGCTCCAGTTAGAGACTTCCCAGTCCCGAATCCCGTCCAGCACGAAGGCCATCTCCCCGGCGTCAGCGTAAAACTGGCGCATCACTCTTTCAGCCAGCGCCGCGCCGAGGGCGCGCCGAAGACCTTCGGTGTCTGATGCCGTTGCTCTAGACGATAGATCGTACCACGCGCCGGCGTCAGCGAAGACGGAACTGGCCGGCTGGACGCTCAGCACGATCTTGATTTCGCGCTTGCCTGGCAGCGGCGCGAGTTTGAAATCGGTCAGCAACTGCGCGTACAACTTTTGGAGGGCCGGCATCAACGGCACCAGCCGGCCTGCAACATCGCGGTGGTACACAAAACGGAGATTTGCCGTCTCGCGCACCTCCTGGTGAAGCCACACATCGCCGGCCGGCGCGGCGGTTTGAAGCCAGGTGCTCCCGACCTGACGATACACCCGAGTCTCACGGTACGCGGGCCGGCCAGGCGGCTTAACAAGCACCTCAGTCATGGCCATAGATTGACCTGGGGCCGCTGGAGGGTCTGACAGCACGAGCGCCAGATCGGTGATCTCAGCAGTGAACGGGCCGCGCTGAGAATATTGGACAAAGTTGGTCTGTTGAGACCGATACCAGCCGGCCGGCGACCGGGGGTCCAGGAGAGACTCGTAAAGCTCCCAGTTGCCGCTTTTGAAAGCCCACACTTCCTGGTCGATGACGCTCTGCACCGCAGCTCGCACCACCGCGAGGTTGCGGCTGGCGCGCCATTTAAGAGAGATGCCGGCGGCAATGACCAGGAACACGAGCACGCTCATCGCTAGGCCGAAGCGCCGGCGGCGTTTCGAATGCGTTTCGGGTTTTTCGGGCGGCGAGGGTTGAGGACTGTCGACGACTGTTGATTCCCACCCGTCGCCACCAACTTCCCAGTCAATCATTGCCCCTCAGCGTCACCAGCGGAAGATAAAGTCTGGTGGGAACCACGGTTGTCGCTGAGTGCTCGGTTGTAATGCCAGTGCCATCGCTGACCCACGCCAGATTAGTGATCGTCCCATGCCCGACCACGCGGGCACGATAGCTGATGGTCACCGGGTTGTCGCGAAGTACTTGACCTTCCCAGACAACCCGCCGGCCGTCCGATGTCGCTCGCCCCGATGTTGCAGACAGAGACCCTGTCATCAACTCCAGTTGTGCAGGCAACTCATCGTAAAGGGCTGCCTGCTGCCCGTCCGAGGTTCCGCGATTGCGCAGGGTGAGAGTGTACGTGAGCACATCGCCCATCTCGGCCTGTGCCTGGCTAACGGATTTTTGTGACGCGGACAGGTCGGGCGCGTCTACTCGAATCGCTGCAACACGGTGCAGAGTCAGGCCTACCTCGTCCATGATTTCGACGTTGAGGCGAATCGTTGTGTTGTCGGGGATGACCGGCGCTAGACGAAGGCGATAGCTCACATCGACCGCGTTGCCGGCTGGAACGTTGGTTGCCCATTCCACAGATCGCGATCCTGGATCATATTCAGCGTTCGGCAGGCTGCCGGCCACGTAGTCAGCCTCCGCTGGCATGAATGCCCGCACCTGCGCGTTTGCTGTTGACAGACCGTCGTTGAGCAGCCTGACCGTCGCCGTCACCTCATCCCCTTCAGCGGCGGTGGCCCGATCCAAGCTCAGCGACGATGCCTGAAGGGGGCTCAACCAGTCCAAGACCCGACTGAGCACAGTCTCGGCGGCAGAGCGGGAGAGCGTCTCAAAGGGAAATGCGAAGAATACGCTCTTGAAACCGACGTCTTTAGGCGCGTACGAGACAGCGACCGGTCGATGTCTGTTCCCTCGAAAAACGACGGATGCGCCCTCGACCGGCTCGATGACGTCGCTGTGATTCTGGAAAGGGTAATCGAGATCAAATGGACCGAGTCCTTCGCCTATGGAGTTGTCAGTTTCCCCGGTTATTACAGTGCTGGTCATATCCTCGGTGTAAGTCAACACTCCGAGGTACTCGGGGGCAAAGGATCTGAACCCAGCCGTGTACATGTAGTCCTGCGATGAGAAGAACAGCCGGCCACCGTTGCCCAAGAACCGGCCCAGCGAGCTTTCTTGCCCGGGTGTCAGGGTTTGGTACCAATCATACCCGGTAAACCAGATCACCACCGGATACAGTGCCAGCGTGTCGTCCGAAGGTGATCCCAAAGCCTCGCCGGCCGTCCAACCGATTTTCCAGTCATCATAGCCAACCCCCAGGCTCTCTAGGGGCCTCCGGTAGGACTCTTCTACGTTGATCCAGCGATCGTCGTCCACCAGGAGGATGCCGGCCGGCGTTTTGGTGGTCATCACAATCTCGTCCGAAACCGACTCGCCAACAGATTTCGGGTGGGAGGCCGCTCGCAAAGTAACATTGTCGGCCGTATGGCGAGGTAGGCCCATTGGGATAGTTACTTCCACACCGACGGTGATGGCTTCGCAGGATTCGATTCTCACAGTCTCTGCAAGCGGCTGGCTGAAATCGCCGCTCCACAGAGTTGTCTCCCAGACACCTCGCCGGAGGGACACGTCAAATAACTCCGTCTCCTGGCCCGTGTTCCGCATTCTCGCCACATGTCGCGCAATGCTACCGGGGGTCGCGATAAGACGTGAGTCTGAGCTACCTGAGGATGACGGGGTGTCGGTCGTCAACGTGATACCAAATTGGGGAGAGGGCGCTGTCAGGACTTGAATGGCCCGCGCCAGAAGATCCGCCCGATCCGGAGCCGTATCCACGCCCTCAATGCCGAACGCCAGGTATATGGCCCGGTACGGCAGACACTGACCGACAATCAGGCCGGCCGGCGTTCTGCCCGGAGTTGTTTCGGGATCGCCGTAGAAGAAGGCCGGCTGAGCATACTCCTCGTCGAGGACGGCAATCTCATCGGGAAACCGTTGATTGCGTGCGCTGTCGGCGCGGCCCAGTCCGGTTTGCAGACCCTCGAAGCCCGTGTTAGCAGCGCCGTACACCTCTCGATAGCCGGCGTCATCCTTGACGTAGATGGCACGGAGGTAGTCCGGGTAGTATGACGCCGAGAAGTCTTGTGAGCCACCACCGTCCCAATAGCCCACGTCCTGACCACTGAGCAGCAGCCGGCCGCCGGCTTCCAGGTAGTTGGTGATGGCATCGGAGGCGCCAATGAGACCCGGCGCGTCACGCGGCGATGACCAGATAAGGATGTCGTAGGCCGACAGGTCTTTTGCAGTGGGCAAATCTGTCTCCACATCCTTGATCCGCCAGGTGTCGAAGGAGTAGTCCAGGGAATCCAGCCCCTCGGTGAAGAAGCGGCGCTGACTGCCGTAGTACCAGGCCCCGCTGTCTACCAGCAAGATCGTTGGCGCAGCCGGCAGCTCGAAGTCTTGCTTGATTCCCTGGTCAACCGTAATGCTGACCGAGGCATGGCCGACTCTGTGCCCCTGGCTCACCACTTGGAGCTCGTAGTCGCCGGCTGGCAATGACAACGAGTATTGACCCGGAATGGCATCTCCAGTCTGGACGGACACCGGCGTCCCTGCTACGCTGATCGTCGCTGATATCGGTCCGCCGGTCGTGTCGTCCGTCACCTGCCCGAACAGCACGCCGGCCGGCCGGAGGGCAAGACTGATGTCCCGCGAGGTGTGTGAATCTTTGCTGACCCTCACCCCATGTGCGTCCGCGGATTTGTAGGCAAAAGCGGTGATGTGCAGTTCATAGGGGCCGGGCGGCAGCGTGAGGGTGTACTCGCCTTCCGCATCGGTGGTTGTATGGGCAAAATCTTCACCGTCTCGGTAGGCTACGGTCACCTGAGCTCCCGCGACGGGCTGTCCATCGATGGATCGGGTAACGCGCCCGTGCAGGAACCCTACGTCCATTACGCTGGCAACGGCCCGGTACGCATCCACCAGGCCCCAGCCGGCGTCATTGTTTGGCGCCGTTTCGCCGAGCGGCGTCGCAGTGGCCTCAAGAATCTCTTCGACCTTGGACGGTATGAGGCTCGGATCGGCCTGAAGCAGCAGTGCCACCACACCCGACACGTGGGGCGTCGCCATTGATGTGCCGTTCCAGGCCTGCTGGCCACCGCCTGGCACAGCAGACCGAACGCCGGTGCCGGGGGCTACAACTTCTGGCTTGACTTCCCCCCAAGGCGACGGTCCGCGGGCGCTGAAACTGGCGATTTCATCATCCTGATCGACTGCACCGACCGCGAGGGATTCCGGGTAGCTGGCCGGCGATCCAAGGGACTCGCGCTCCGGCCCGTAGTTGCCGATGGCGAAGACCGGCACAATGCCGGCGGCTCTCAGCAGTCGGATGTCGCCGCGCAAGGCTTCGTCTTCGGGGATGGCGTTGCTCCAGGAGCCGTTGACGACATCCGGCGCCAAATCGGGGTTGCCGGCTGGCGCCAGAATCCACTGGAATGCATCGTGAATCCAGCTCTCAAATGTATGTCCCTGGTTGTGAAACAACTTGACGGCGATCCACCTGGCGCCGGGTGCAACTCCGACACCATTCTGCCCCACCATGGTCGCCGTCGTATGCGTTCCATGTCCGTTGCCGTCGCCTGGATAAAAGTATTCCTCATCCGTGACCGAATACCAGTTTCCGGTGTGGATCGGCAAGCCCTTATCGTTGTAGCCGCGATAGGCCGGCAGGAGATCAGGATGCTGCCAGTCAACGCCCGTGTCCATGCTGGCGACAACGACGCCGGTGCCGTCGATGCCGAGAGCCTGCCAGGCCATCGGCGCCCGGACCCGCTCAACACCCCACTTCACAGTATCCACCGGCGTCGCGGTGTAGGTGCCAGGGATACGGTCCGGCTCCGGCAGCCAGTACTTGCGATCAGCCCGAATCATTTTCACGTCAGAGCGGGACGCCAGTTCCATCAGGGTGCTGGCGTCACCGGTGACGACCAGGCCGTTGAAGATCCAGAAGGGCTTGTACTCCGCGACATGGCCCTCTGCCTGAGCTTTCGCGAGGTAGGCCCGGATTCCCTGCTGGGTCGCTGTTGCCGTCTCCTGAAGCTGCTCGATGATGGCGCGCCGGCGCGCCGGCGCCGGGAGCGACTGAAGCGCTGACAGGTCTGGATCGGGCGACCGGACGTGCACCAGGAAGCGCTGAGCCGTCGCGCGGTCTTCCAGGGCGGCTTTCAGTAAGTCGGGCTCTATTTTGCGCAGGAGCGATGGGTTGTTGGAGATTGGAGGTTGGAGATTGGAGGTTGGAGATTGGAGGTTGGAGATTGGAG
>JBHHXF010000266.1:0-5468 GCA_046756905.1 Anaerolineae bacterium
TGATCGGTGATCAGTAATCAGTGATCAGTCATCAGTAACTTGACAGTGGCACATTTCGTAAAAGAGCGCTGTTTGATCGCCGAAGGTCTCCTGACCGAGGCGAAACGGGCTCGGTCAGGAGACCTTCGGCCATCATAGTTGGCTGGATAGCTGGATGGCTGGATGGCTGGGAGGCCGGCATTTTAGTACGTCCAATTGTGGACTCGTTTGACGTGCGGATTTTTCTGATCAGTGTCATCGTTGCCGGCGGTCTGGGTGGAATGGCAACCGCCAGCGGCCTGTATTTCGAGACGCGTGACTCCTTTTGCGCGGCTTGCCACACCCAGCCGGAGACGATGTACTATGAGCGGTCAGTCGACGCTCGATCTGACGGCATCGATCTAGCCTCTTTCCACCATTTGGAAGAGCGTACTCGCTGTATTGATTGCCACGGCGGCGTTGGGCTGCAAGCTCGGTTGGAGACGCTGGTGCTGGCCGCCGGCGACATGCTGCAATTCGCGACCGGGCGCTATCAGCAGCCGGCCATGATGTCGCAGCCGCTGGCTAACCCCAACTGCCGGCAGTGTCACGACGAGGTCGTGATCAGAGAGGGGTTCGAGAACCACTTCCACAACCTGACGGATGACTCCGAGGCGCCACTAATCCTCTGTGCCGCGTGCCACATTTCCCACCAGGAGGGTGACAAGCGATCCTTCTTCGTCCGCGAAGACAATCTGTACCCGAGCTGCAACCTCTGCCATGATGTCATGGGTGGCCCCAGTGAGCTCCAGTAATCAGTAACCACTGATCACTGATCAGTGGTTACTGATTACTGATCACTGATGACTGATCACTGATCAGGTTGTTCTCGATCTGGTAAAGGCGTAACACGGTGACCATGGCTACCAGTCCGAAGAGCGCCGTCAACAAGATCACTCCATCCATACCCCAGCGCTGGGCAAATGGCCCACCGAGGCCGCCCCCGATAAGTTGTCCGACGCCAAGCAGTACCGAGTACAGCCCCATGATGGCTCCACGATCCTCGAGATAGTCTTCGGAGATGTCGGCCAGGTAGCCCAGGGCCGCCGGCATGAAGCCACTCTCAAGCATGACGCCGGCCACAAACACAATCAGCAGGCTGATCACGAGACCGCGAACGTGAAGCGGGACATGGTTGATGCCGTATGCGGCGAGGGTAGCTATGAACACGCCGGCGTTGGCTATCAGCATGATAAGTACCCGGCGGATGCGAGCGAAGATCAGGCCCCAGAGAAAGACGCCCAGTGAAAAAAGCAGCGCGTAGCCGGCCAGTATAGTGCCGGCAGTTTCGCCTGAGAACCCCCCCATCAGGTTCTGGCTCGGATGTCGAATGGCCCCGCTGAGTTGGTACGGCAGATGGTTCAGCCACAGGCCGACGATGGCGCTGAACGCCACCCAGGCCGGCGCAAAACGCAGAATGTCATCCTGGCGTAGTATCTGGATCAGACGCCGGCTCTCGGACGGCTCGGCCGGTGTCGGGCGAAGTTGGTGTCTCATCCCCCAATAGAACACTCCGGCACTGACCAGGTACACAATTGCCACGCCGCTGAATCCACTTGGGCCAAAGTCATCCCACAGCGTGCCGCCAATGCGGAAGCCTAGAGCCAGCCCGCCGATGGTCGTGATCTCCCACAGGCTCACAGCCCGTCCGCGTGCCACCGGGTTGTGACTGGTGGCGTTAGAGATGTAGCTGAGGGTGGCCGGCAGCGAACTGGCGGTAGACAACCCTTCCAGCAGTCGCGTGAGGAGCAGTAGCGGGAGGGCGACCGTCATAGCGGTAATCTGTACCGCCGTCGCGCCGATGAGAGGGCCGAGTATCATGAATCGCTTCCGGCCATGTCTATCGCTCCATGCGCCAAAGATTGGGGCGCCGATGAGTTCTGTGGCGAAGAAGGCGACAGCAAACAGAGCGACCGTCATCGGTGTGGCATCCTGAATACCGCTGTCGTGCAGGTAGCGCAGGTAGAAACCAACCATCACACCCATGGATGTTGCGGCGCCACGCAGTATCAGGCTGCCGATGAGACAGGCCCAGAGTGAACTGTTGAGGCCGAAGAATGTTCGCTCTTCGGTGTATCTTTGCGCCGTGACCGAGCCTTCTGATTTCACGAGTGGCCTCGGGGTGAGCAAAAGGAGTCACAGGCCGTAACTACCCAGCCACCCTTGCGAAGGTTTCGAATAGCCTTGCCAATAGAGCGAGTCTCGGCTTGCGAGGACACTGCCGGTCCAGAATCTGCTCGTGAACCTTCGCAAGGGTTCATATGCCTGGGTAGTTACGGTCTGTTAAAGCAGAAAGCTGACAAAGGAGCGGACAAGGATTCGCAAAAGCTGCCGACAATCAAAGGCAGTTCGTAACTATTCAGCCCGCCGCGACGAGCAATGAATTGCCCGTCTGACACTGCGAAACCCGTTGAAACGGGTTAAGGTTTGAACACGTTTCAACGTGTTTTTCGTATCAGCCGTGAATTCATTCATGGACTGATGGGCAGGCTGAGCAGTTACGGCAGCTCATTTGTGTGGCCGGCATGCGGGTACACGGTCTAGCCAAACCGTTCCTCTTCCCACGGATTGCCGTCGTTGTGATAACCGTACATTTCCCAGAAGCCCCGTTTATCGTGGGGTATGAACTCAAGCCCGCGACACCACTTGGCGCTTTTCCAGAAGTAACGCTCTGGAACAACCAGACGCATAGGCCAACCGTGTTCGGAAGGTAAAGGGGCGCCTTCGTAGAGTGTCGCAAAAATGACGCTGTCATCCTGGAATGCTTCGATAGGCAAGTTGGTTGTATAACCACCGTAGGCGTGAACCATCACGTGTGATGCGTCGGGTTGGATGTCGATCAGTTCGAGGATGTCCTTGCCGGCGACTCCTGTCCACGTTGTATCGAACTTGCTCCAGCGGGTTACACAGTGGATATCGGCCGTGATTGTCGTCTGTGGCAGTGCGTTGAAGGCTTCCCAGTCGAGCGTGATGGTCTGCTCGACCAGGCCCCAAATTTCGAAGGTCCACTTTGCCAGATCAATCTCTGGGATAGCACCGTAGTGAAGGACGGGGAACTTCTGTGTAAGTACCTGTCCAGGAGGAAGTCGCCCGATTGCCTGTCCCCTCGACTTTTGCCTGCGGGCGGCTTCTCGCAGCCGCTCTACGCGGCGAATTGCATCACGAGTGGACATGCTGAACTATAGCTCCGCGATAGTGTGCAATCCATCATGATCGTACACATCAATCCTCTTGCGCCCGATTCCCAGCAACCCGTTGCGCTTAAAATCGTTCAACGTTTGAGTCGTCGTCTCCCGATACGTGCCGATCATCTCGGCCAGGTCCTGGTGGGTGTAGCCCTCAATGGTATCACCGTGCTCCTCCTGGAGTCGCAGGAGCAGGGAAGCCAGCCGCGCCGGAATATTCTTAAAAGCGATGTCCTCCAGCCGTGCCTCGGCCTCGCGCAATCGGTGTCCCAGCGTCTCAACGATCCGAAGCCCCACCTGGGGCTTATTTATGAGAACGCGCTCCAGGTCAGCACGACTCATAACGCACAAGGTGCACTCCTCAACTGCTTCAGCGAAGGTGTTGTACATCCCTTGGCCAACCATAGACATTTCACCGAATATGCTGCCCGGCCCTAAGGTAGCGATGACAAGTTTCTTCCCCTCAGGGGAAATGCGATATAGTTGTACTCGCCCCTTCTTCAGAAGAAAGAGCACCTCACTTGACTCGTCCGGCGCGTAGAACACTCGCCCCTTCTCGCAGGTGGTCATAGTCGTTACACGATCTACCCAGCCCATATCTTCGGGTGTGAGGTCCTGAAAGATGTCGACCTCCGATAGGTATCGCAATTTGCTCAGCATTTTTTGCCGTCTCAGTGTGGCTGTCGAAGCCATGACCTGCCTCCTCTTGGACTATTTGCCAGTCCGAAAAATGCTCGTCCAGGTAATGATCCCTGATCGAACCCTATGCATCGTTGGCTTTTTTCAGAAGGTCAGCAATTTGCTGCACCGCATCTTGGCGGTGTGGATTTCCCAACCAGAGCAATTCGCCATTTAGCAGGAATGTGGGTACTGCGAAAACGGCCGAAGGGCGCTGGGCTTCCGGAGCATCCAGGCTGATGATCTGCACTTCTAGATTTGGAAATCGAGTCGAGATCTCCTCTGCTATTGCTCGCGCCTCTCCACAACCGTAGCAATCATCGGAGATGTACGCCTCTAAGCGATGGTAGTTCATTGCTAGACTCCCTTGCGGTCTTCTCCACGTTCTTTGAATTGACAAGACTCAACCTGTACTAGGGTAACATACAGGCGGCTGGGAGTTAGTAGCTGACCTTACGCTCAGGTCTTCATGTCAGGGGCTATCTCCGACAATGCTACGTGGCGGAATGCTTTGGTTGCTGTAGGACTCCCTGTTTGCAGTTGACAGCAGGAACTTTAGCTGCACGCAGCGCATTGCCGATCAATTGTGTGGTCTATTATACATCTCGTTAGCAGCCTTGTCAAGGCTTTGCATGAGTGCGTTGCACGCGAAGAGTCTGGGCAAGAATTGGTCAGTTCTTGACTAAGGTACAGTTCAATGGGATAATCGCTAGAACGCAGGGGGCTAAATAACAGATCAGATTCATCCTGGAACACTCACCTGAAAACATCCGAAGTCCGATGATCTGAATTATGAAAGGCTTTGAAGGTGACTGATCATGTACCACATGGAAGAGGATATCGCAGAGGTCTTTTTCAGTGAGGAAGAGATTCAGGAGCGGGTTAATGAGCTAGGGGCGACGATTGCTCAGGACTATGCCGGCCGGCCACCGGTGTTGGTCGGGGTGCTGCGCGGGGTGCTCTTCTTCATGGCAGATCTGCTGCGGGCTATCGACATCCCTGTGGCCGTGGATTTCATGGCAATTTCGCGCTACGGCCCAACGCCGGAGACGGGGGGTGTCGTCCGACTGGTGAAGGACCTGGAAGAGCCGATCGAGGGCCGGCATGTCCTGTTCGTCGAGGACATCGTGGACACCGGCCTGACGCTGAGCTATCTGCTGCGCAACTTGCGTGGGCGAGGGCCGGCCAGCCTGGAGGTGTGCGTCCTCTTCGACCGCCCCCACCACCGCCTCATCGACATCGACATCGCCTACACCGGCTTCGAGATCGGCGATGAGTTCATCGTCGGCTACGGCCTGGACTACGGCCAGCGTTACCGCAACCTGCCGTACGTGGGAATTCTGAAGCCGGAGATTTATCAGCGGTCTTAGAGGCGCGTACCTGTCTTCAGGTCTAATGTCAGATGGCGTCCACTGAAATCGTGGACGACTACCTGGTCGCCTTGCATGATGATGTCGGTAATGATCTCGCTGTGAGCGTAACGCCAGCACTCATTGCCGGCCACATCCAGGCAGACAATGGAAAGCTCCAGATGAAATAGCAGCCGTCCGTCAGCCAGTAGTTGGCCGGCCCAGATTGGCTCACTGA
>JBHHXF010000267.1:0-5466 GCA_046756905.1 Anaerolineae bacterium
CTTCGCAATGGTTGGCGCGGTTTCAACCGCCGGCCCCTTCTGGTCGAAGTCGGGGACACCGTTGGGAGCGTAGTCGGGCCAGCCGGCCTTCCAGTACCAGCACGTCAGCGGGGGCTGGTCAGGCCCTGGCCCTGGCGGCGGGCCATCGGGCGGCGGTTCCGGGGGGCCGCAGTGCGACGTGCAGATTTCCACGTCGTCCACGTAGGCCCACAACGGGCCAGTGCCGTCGCCGTCGTTTGTCACACCGAACGTGACTCGGACCGTCTGCCCGATAAACGGGGTGAGGTCGAAGGTGGCCGGCTGCCAGCCTCCGCTGTCCACCGAATCCACGACGCGGTGACTGGCTCCGGTAACATGATCAATGACGTGCGCAACAAAGCTGTTGAACCGTATGTCGGCATCGCCATCATTATCCACATTGTACCAGAAGCTCAAGCTGGCGTCGTGGGCATCGGCGGGGATGGTTACGTCCTGGTAGGCAATGTCGGTACGCGCCATATCTACGCCCGGTAGAATACCCAGGCGCAGCGAGGAAGCGCCGGCGTGCGCTGGCGGCTCGATCCGGGGAGCACCCAGGCCGGCCACCCAGCCGGCCCACCCTTCCTCGAAGCCACCGTTGACCACCAGATTGCCCTCACACGGCCCTGGCTCCGGCAGGATTGCCACCTCCGCCGTGTCGCTATGTTCGGTGGCGGGGTCGTCGTTGGCCACAGCTCGCAGCTCATCCACGGTGGAAGAGGTTTCGGCCCTGGCCCGGAAATTCAAAAGCCCGCCCAGGAACAAGCCCGGACCCATCGGGAAGGCGCTCAGGTCAAACCGGTGCGTCAATTCGCCATCATCGGGACCCCAGAAGGCCGGATCGTTGAGGCTCTCCAGGTAAGTGGTGTCGTATATGTCGGTCAGCCGGACGTCGGTGATCGGCACGTCGCCAGAGTTGGTGATGTTACCCCAGAATCGAACCGGATCGTCAACGCATACCACCGGATCCTCCGGCTCTTTGCCCACGTCAATCTCCGGCGGTCCAGGCTCGAGAGTCACGTCGTCGCACCAATGGGCTTCCACAACATGCGCTATGGAGTCCTGGGCCTCGACGTGGGTGCAGTTGACCGCCAGCGGACCCAGATCGCAGGTGGCAGCGATGACCCGGAAGTGGAGTGTTAAGGAAATCTCGCCCCCAGGATCCAGGTCGCCGAAGTGGGTGGTGACGTCGTCCCAGGTCAGTTCACCCACCACCGGATCCACGGTGTCCGGCATCGGGTCGCTGCCTGTGAACAGCAGGCATTCGGAGGGATAAGCATCGCTGACCCCTATCCCGGTCAGGATGGCGGTGCCCGAGTTGCGGATGGTGATGCGGAACGCGACGTCCTCGCCGACGCCGGCCACACCACCTGGCGGCTCGATCAACTCTTTGTCCACTTCCACGTCAGGCCAGAGGAACGAGACCGGCGGGCTGGAGAATTCGGAGGTGTTGCCGGCGGTATCGGTGGAGGTGGCCGTGAGGCCACCGTACGTGGGCGCGGCGGCGAAGGTCACCGTCCACGAGCCATCGGCCAGCGTGGTGCCAGAGCCCAGGTACTGCCGGCCCTCCCACCCGTCGTCCGAGAAGACCTCGATGGTGCAGCCGGCGCAGGGCGCGCCACCCGGCAGCGTGGCCGTACCGCTGGCTTCGGTCACCGTGAAGTCGGTGAACGCCGGCGGTGGCAGCTCCGTGTTGCCGCCGTTGATGTTCTCGATCCCCAGTCCGACATCGTCGTAGATGCTGTTCTGGGTGATGGTGTTGTACAGGGTGTCCTGGCCGTCCACGCGCACCCCATCGCCTCCGTTGCTGGCGATGACATTGTCCGGCCCGATCACGTTGGTGTGAGCGCCGTCAAACAGGTACAGGCCGTGGCCGGTGTTATGGGCGATGACGTTGCCCGGACCGACGGTGATGTCATGTACGTGATCGAACAACTGGAGGCCGTTCGCGCCGTTGGGGATAGCGCCGCTGCCGGCCACGTCCGTGCCAATGTAGTTGCCGAGAATCGTGATGTGAGCGGTCGGCGGGTCCTTGATGCCGATGCCGTTTCCGCCATTGCCGCTGATGACGTTGCGCTCAGCCGCCGTGGCCCCGCCCACAGTGATATTCGTCGCCCCATCCTCGATGATGAAGCCTTCGCTGCTATTCGGCACCGCGGCCGTGCCGTCGGCGTTCAGGCCGATGATGTTGCCGCGCACCTGGTTGTTCCCGCCGCCGTACATCTTTATGCCGGAGTAGGTGTTGCCACTGAGCAGGTTCCCTTCGACAACAGTCTGCTCGGAGCCGGCGACATCCACCCCATGCCGGCCATTGGGCAGCGCCGCTGTGCCGCCGGCATCGGTGCCGATGCGATTGCCTATGACGGTGTTGCGGTCCGAGCCAGCCCCAATCGAGACCCCGTTGCCAAAGCCCCCCGCGCCGTTACCGGAGATCACGTTGTCAGGGCCGACTGTGTTGTGGTGCGCGCCGTGCATGATTTGCACGCCGCCCTGGCGATTGGGAATGGCCGCTGTGCCGCTGGCGTTGGTGCCAATCCTGTTCTCGCTGATCACGTTCTGCTGCTCGGAGCCTGTGCCGCCGACCCAGATGCCGGCCAGGTTGTTCCCGCTGATAACATTGCCGTTCACCTGGGTGCTGCGAGCACTGCCTACGATCTCCACGCCATGCCGGTCGTTGCCGAAACCGGCAGCGCCGTCGGCAGCGACCCCGATGAAGTTGTCAGCGATGGTGTTGTTGCTCGCGCCCGTGCCACTCAGCAGGATGCCGCTCAGCTCGAAGCCGCCGATATCCAAGCCGCGGACCTCGCAGTCGCTGGCGCGGATGTACAGGCCGTTGGAAGCGCCGGCGCTGGCGCCCGAAAGCACAATCTCCGGGCCGGCGGCGTTGGTGTTCCCCCGATTGGCCGCTTGCGACGGCCCGTCGATGGTCGTGCCGGCGTCGGTCAGTTCGGGTAGGGCGCTGTGTGGCGCGATCAGCCACACCGAACCGGTGAAGCCGGTGTCTGTGTCAGGAATGTCGAACGAGATGACGTCGGGACCACGGTGGTCGTTGGCGCACAGAATGGCCTCTCGCAGTGAGCAGTGAGTCCCGTCGCAGGCTTCGTCATCCACGTCGTCGGTGTTGTTGACCACCAGCGGGAAGTCGCACTCGCGGGACGGGGTCGGCGTGCGCGTTGGCGTGGGCGTCAGCGTCCGAGTGGGTGTGGACGTTCGAGTGGGAGTGCGCGTGCGGGTGGGCGTCGGCGAGGGGAGCTGGTAGATCACGACCAGGTAGGGGTGGTTGCTGCCGGCGTTCTTGGAGCGGAAGTAGCGCCAGTGGTACCGGCTCGCGCCGCCGCTTTCCGGACCGCGCAGTTCCAGCCCGAAGTTGGGCGAGGCGCCGAAGTTCCGCCCGATCCAGTAGTTCTGCACCAGGCTCGTCACAGGCCAGCTCTTCCAGCCGCTGCTGGAACTGATCGAGCGGCTGACGTAGCCTGTGGACGGGGGCTTGTTGTTCCAGGTGCGGGGGCAGCCCCAGGAGGATGTTATCCGTCGCAACCTGATGCTGACGGAGGAATCCCCGCCGGCATCGTACAGGTAGGCGTAGAAAGTGGCCGAGGTGACGACGGCATTGGCCGGTATGCTGGAGAGATGGAAGCCCAGATAGGCCCGCCGATAGCGCGTTCCGAACTCGTCTACGTAGTACTCCACCTCCAACTTAGAGTCAGTGCAATGATCCGTGCCCGGAGAGAAGGAGTCAACGTATGTGTCGATGTAGGCTTCCTGGTTGTAGGTGTCAGCCGGCACGATGGCTACGTAGCGACCGTCGCCCAGGTCGTAGTGGCGCTCGCTGGCGCTCGGTACTGAGCGACCGGTAGCTGGTTCAGACGTCGCCAGCGTAAAGGCAGCCAGTGCACCAACCACTATGAGGACGATCAGAAACCTGATTCTGACGGCGTTGTGACACATGTTTACCTCCCACGAAATGTTGGTAGTAAGCCACGTAGCGGAGTGGCGTCCTTTTTACCTGTGGTTTGCGCCGCTGACGGCACTCCGCTCCGCTGCGTGCCTGACTACGAACTCCACCACCCGCCACACATGCACCAGGGACTTGTCCCCATCGGCCAATGGCTCGAAGACGTAGAGCAGGCCGCGCTCGCGGTCGAAACTTGCGGCGCCAACGTGATACTTTTGCTGCGTTGACTCGATGTGATACAGATACTCGTCGATGTTCAACGTCGCGTAGGGCTGTGGTTCCCAGGTCTCCATCTCGCCCCTGGCGACGGCCGCCAGGTCCGCCGGGTCGTAGAACAGAATCTGCCCCTCGAAACCGGTGCTCCACCAGCCACGCTCGGGACAGTCGGGCGGGAATGGCGGCTCATCCGGCCACACAGTGCCGTCTGCACAGCCGTACCAGTAGTCTCCCGTGCCCTTGGTGCCCACGAAGATGACGGCCGATTTGTCGCCGGCTGTTAGCCATGCCCCACCAGCCCACTCGTCGGAGTGATGGTAGCTGTTGAGGGCGTGGGGGTTCTCGTCGTAGACATTTTCATAAAACAGCAAGGGCGTGGCCGGAAGCGTCGCGCCCGAGGGGGGCGGATTGCCCTGGTTCCACGGGCCGATGGCGAACAGGGCCGGCCCCTCAGCCGCTTGCCCGCCGTCGCGGTAGCGGCCCGTGGCCAGGTACATGCCGGGCGTGTAGGCATCGGCCCAGGCCGGCGGGATCGAGAACATGTAGTCGGCGGTCACGTATTTGGGGTAGCCGCCGATGCGCCAGACGCCGGCTGATTGCGGGTGCGCCAGGTCGAGTTCGCTCCAGCCGTGAGTGGGGCCGGTATCATCATCGTTGCCAGGGGCGTGGTCGGCCCAACTGAAGTACAGTTTGCCTATGCCTTGCGCGCCCTGTGCCGGAAGGTAGGCCAGCCCCACCCGGGGCAGCTCCATGTCGCCAAACAGCCCCCCGCTGATGTCGTTGAAATCTTGCAAAGTCTCGGCAGTATTCAGATCGCTTGCTTGCTTGGATAGAGAAACAACGGGTACTGGGATGTTGATCTCGGAAACATACTGAGTGTGGTCGTGGCCGACGCCGAAGATGGATCCGGGGTAGCCATCGGCTGGGCCATCGGGGTCGCCATCGGGGTAGTATGCCATGGCTGAGGCCCACATGCTCCATTCCCAACCGACCTCATCCGGCGTCCCTGGTGGCATGTCCGGCAGCCGGAAGGCGCCCTCGTACACCAGATCAGCCGGCTGGATGAGACCCGACGCCGGCGAGGTGGTCGGCGTCGGGGTGGGCGTGACTTCACTCCAGGGCTCGCGCCAATGGCGGGCGATCAGCGGCAGATAGACGATGCAATCCTGGTCCTGAGCCGAGGTCTCGATGTCCACGACATCCACGTATCCATCCCCATCGGCGTCGGTCAGACAGGCGCTGGCCGGCACTGATGGCGTGGCGGTCGGCGTGCTGGT
>JBHHXF010000268.1:0-5457 GCA_046756905.1 Anaerolineae bacterium
GTCCCACTAGACGAGGTGTTGGCTCAAGATACGCCGCTAGCACGCCACCTCGCCAGTTGTGTGAGCCGGCTTGAGATCGTGGGATTGGGTGCTGATGATGTGATGGTGCGCCATGGGGCCGTGCCAGATGTTATATTCGAGGAAGCTCGTGCCGGCGCGTTTGACATGATCGTTGTCGGCAGCCGGGCCGGCTATCATCGGGATAGCTACTTTATCGGAAGCATCACAGATCGCGTGGTCAAACATGCCCATCGGTCCGTACTGGTCGTTCGCACAACGCCTGACTGATGGACATCGAAAGTTCGTAGTAAGGCACGCAGCGGAGCGGAGTGCCGTGAGCATAGCAGAATGATGCAATATCGGACGGCACTCCGCTCCGCTGCGTGCCTTACTACGAACATAATGTGCCATTGTCAAACTACCAATTACTGAATGAGAGGAGATTGACGATGAACTTTGGAGTTCCCCGGGAGGTGCGGCCCTTGGAGTATCGTGTGGGCTTCACACCGGCCAGCGTCCATGCTCTGGTCAGCGATGGTCATCAGGTGTTCGTTGAACGCGGCGCCGGCCTCAGTGCCGGTTTCCGTGATCGCGACTACCAGTCCGTCGGTGGGAACATCGTGTACAGCCCGGCCGAAGCGTATGGTCGGGCCGATGTTGTGGTGAAGGTAACGCGACCAACAGAGGCTGAATATGA
The DNA here is from genome assembly GCA_046756905.1 of Anaerolineae bacterium. GTDB lineage: Bacteria > Chloroflexota > Anaerolineae > Epilineales > JAANWY01 > JBHHTZ01. Next base: position 698 of record JBHHXF010000268.1, read on the forward strand.
GCGGTTTCGGACCGGTCAGGTACTGATGGCCTTTCTGCATATGGCCGTGGCCTCACCTGATCTGCTGCTTGCGTTTCGTGAGCGGCAGCTTACAGCGGTTGGGTATGAAACCATCCAGGCGGACGATGGGGCTTTGCCGGTACTGCTTCCGACGAGCGAGGTGGCAGGGCGTATGGCACCGGTCATAGCCGGCCAGTTGTTGGAGAGCGTGGACGGCGGGCGTGGCATTCTCTTGAGTGGTATCCCAGGTGTCCCACCGGCTGCGGTTGTGATCTTGGGGGCCGGCGTGCTGGGGACCAACGCGGCACGTTCATTCCTCGGCCTGGGAGCCGAGGTGACAGTATTGGACAAGGACTTGCGGGCTTTACAGGCGCTGGATCGCGTAATGGAAGGGCACGTCGGAACGATGTTGGCCAATCCGTACAACGTCGCCAAAGCGGTCGCGTTCGCCGATGTTCTGGTGGGGGCCGTGGCAGTGGCAGGTGAACGTGCTCCTGTATTAGTCAGTCGCTCCATGGTTCAATCCATGCAGCCTCGGGCTGTGATTATTGATTTTGCCATTGACAATGGTGGATGCATTGAGACGAGCCGACCAACCAACCACATCAATCCATCCTACATTGAAGAGGGGGTGGTACATTACTGTGTACCCAACGTACCGGCACGCGTGGCTCGCACGGCCAGTTATGCCCTTGCCAACGCCACCCTACCCTATCTTCTGGACATCGGACGCGAGGGGATGAAGCTGGCTCTGGAGTCCCACCCCGATCTTCGCCGGGGGGTGAATGTATACAAAGGACGTCTGGCACACTCCGGTCTGGCCGAGGCTCTGGGGAGGGAAGTTGAGGTGGATCTGTGAGCTGGCAGCGCATCTACCGTAAAAAGGTTGTCGATGCTGAATCCGCAGTCGCGACGATTGAATCTGGCAGCCAGGTGTATATCGGGGGCGGCGCCGGCGTTCCCATGAATTTGGTCGAGGCGCTGGTTGATCGATCTGGCACTCTGCAAGATGTCGCACTAGTCCACGTCCTCCATTTTGGCGAAGCGCCGTACGTAGAGTCTCGGTTTGAGAATATCTTCCGACACAATTCCCTATTCATCGGGGCAAACGTTCGCCAGGCTATTCAGGCGGGGCGAGCTGATTTCACGCCCGTGTTCTTGGGCGAAATCCCAGGCCTGTTCAGGAACAGTGTGCTCCCGCTGGACTTCGCATTGATCCAGTTGTCGCCGCCGGACGAGCACGGGTTCTGTTCTTTTGGCGTTGAGGTCGGGTGCACAAAGCCGGCCGCCGACAGCGCACGGGTGATCATCGCCGAGGTGAATCAACAGATGCCGCGCACGCTGGGCGACAGCTTCATCCACGTCAGGAACGTCGATCTGTTTGTTGAAACGGACTATCCAATTCCCGAAGCTCCACAGGGTGGCGCCAGCGCTGTTCATCAGCGCATCGGCGAGATCATCGCCGGCATGATACCAGATGGGGCAACGTTGCAGTTAGGCATAGGCAGTATTCCCGACGCTGTACTCGCCAACGTCAGCGATAAGAAGGACCTGGGTATCCATACTGAGCTCTTCTCAGATGGTGTGGTCGAGTTGGTGGAGGCCGGCGTCATCACTGGCGCCCGCAAGACATTGCACCCGGGAAAGGTCGTGGCCGGCTTCCTGTTCGGATCTCAGTCCCTATATGAGTTTGTTCAGGACAACCCCATCATCGAGATGCATCCATCGGACTACGTAAATGACCCCTTCATCATCGCCCAGCATGACAACATGATCAGCATCAACAGCGCCATTGAGGTTGATCTAACCGGTCAGGTAGCGGCGGATTCCATTGGGTCACGCTTCTACAGCGGAGTCGGTGGACAGGTGGACTTTGTCCGAGGGGCGGCGCGCTCCAAAGGTGGGAAGCCGATCATCGCGCTGCCGGCGACGGCCAGGCGGGGAGAGCTTTCTCGCATTGTCGGCCAACTTAAGCCGGGCGCCGGCGTTACCACCAGCCGCAACGATGTCCACTTCGTGGTGACTGAGCACGGCATCGCAGACCTGTACGGAAAGACTATTCGGGAGCGGGCTCGTGCGCTCATTGCGATTGCGGCCCCCGAGTTTCAAGATGAGTTGGAGCGCCAGGCCCGTGAGCTACACTACGTCTGATAGCGATAGTGATAGCGATAGCGAGGATGAGCAGATCATGTATACCACCATCGCTATCGCTATCACTATCACTATCACTTTGGACCAGTTTCTGACCTTACAACGACGGAGATTGGACTGAGGGGTGGTAAACTTGATGGTATGTCTGAATCGTGTGATTCAAGCAGGAGGCACGATGTCCGATCTCTCCATTGAGGAGCAATTAGCCGCACTCGAAAAAGCAATTGAAGAGCGTGCCCTTCACCTCTGTGATCTGGAGGTAATCATCCACGATTACCGTCGAGAGCGGCAGCGGCTGCTGGACGAGATTATTGAGTTGAAGCAGCAATTTTGGGATCTCATGGGTGGCCAGGATGACGTGAAACGTGAAACGTGAGGATCAGTGTGTGGAAAGTTCTCACGTTTCACGTTTCACGTGCTCCAGTCACTCTGTCTGTTGTGTTAAATGCCATTCGCAGTGTATATCTTCAGGCTCCCGGCAGGTCCAGTTTGAATCCGTAGCCACGCACAACGACCACATATCGATGACGCTCGTCGATCTCTGCCAGCCGGCCTCGCAGCCGGCGAACCAGAGCGTCTATCGCGGCATCTGAAACCCCTTCACTGGCCACATCCGGCCATACCGCATCAATGATTTCGTCTCGAGAAAAGGCCCTGCCTGGCTGCGTGGCCAGTAGTTCGAGCAGAGTGAACTGTGCTTGCGAGAGCGGTGGGTCTACTTCATTTCCCTGGATCCACACCCGCCGTTGGGCCGGATCCAGGCGCAGTGGTTGTGTCTGCCCGGCGACCCGAACCTGGACGGTTGCGCCAGTATCAACGAAGGTGAAATCGAAGTTCGGCGGGATGTGGATTTGATCGCCGTCCTGCAAAATCGCCGGCCCGGGCAGCCGACGGCCGTTCAGAAACGTTCCGTTCTTGCTGCCGCTGTCTTCCACCAAGTACCGCCCGGCTTCCCACCGAACGCAGGCGTGTTGGCGGGAGACCTCGCGACTGTCCAGAACAATATCATTCTCGGGCCAGCGCCCGATCGTTGTTGTCGGTTTGCTAAGCTCCCAGCGATCACTGCCTCCGGAAGGTAGTTCGGTTAGCAATAAGGCTGTTTCTTGGACCACTGCGTTCTCCTCCTCACTTGCTTGACACGGCTTTCTGATTAAGCTAAGCTATGCTTCATTATGCCGCTATCACCCGGTACAATTCTTCGATCGCGCTACGAAATCTCCGATGTCATCGGCCAGGGAGGTATGGGTCGTGTATACCTGGCCCTGGACCGGCGGCTGGAGGGCCGGCGTTGCGCAATCAAAGAGGTATTGCCGCTACACCCTGTCTCTGCGGCTGATTCCCTGGCCGTCCCCAGACATCCCGCCGATTTCGCCGAGGGGGGCGCCGAGGATCTGGCTGCCGACGCCATACGCGCACAGTTCCGCCACGAAGCTCAGGTGTTGGCTCAACTGGATCATCCCAATCTTCCCAAGGTTTCCGACTACTTCTCCGTCGCAGGACGTGACTACCTGGTCATGGACTTCGTGGCCGGCCAGGACCTGCGGGCGATTGTGACTGATGCACGGCAACGGGGCCGGTTCCTCCCTGAAAATCAGGTGCTCATGTGGGCCGATCAGTTGTGCGACGCACTCACGTATCTCCACAACCAGGAGCCACCGGTGGTCCATCGGGATGTGAAGCCGGCCAACATCAAACTCACGCCGGCCGGCCAGATCAAGCTGGTCGATTTTGGTCTGGTGACTTCGTTGTCGCCTGAGAACCTCGAGACCGTCACTGTGGTTCGGGGCGCGGGTTCCCTGGCCTACATGCCGCTGGAGCAGTTCAGTGCTGACTCGCGTCATATTGATGTTCGATCTGATGTCTACAGCCTGGGAGCAACCCTGTATCGTTTGTTAACGGGGCAAGCGCCGCCCACGGCTCAGGGACATTTTTTGCGCCCCAGTTCGCTCATACCGCCCAGTGAAATCAATCCGGCCATCTCCGCACATGTGGAAGCGGCGATCCTGCAAGCTATGTCTCCACACCCTGAAGGCCGGCCGGCCTCTGTCGAGGAGTTCCGCCGGATGCTGTTTACGGGCCCGGCATCGGCCGCGCACGATACCGAAGCCATGGATCGCGTGGAGGGTGCTCCTCTCACCACTGGCGAAGGGCTGCCGGCCGGTTGGGATTGGAGGGCCATTGTGCGTGCAAACATCCCCTGGATTGTTTTGGCTCTGGCTATGTTGGTCTGGGCTGTGTTCGTAACGTTCCGCTGAAGTAGCCTGATTGTATCACGGATTCGTTGCCGGCACAAGCCGGTGCGTCGGGTGTTAGAACGCGGATCGCTCGGATTGGCGGATCGTTGGAAGCGTGACCACGACCGGCACACGGATTTCTGGTATGGTTCAGAGGTAGTACATGAGTATTGTTTGCCCCCTCTAACCAATGGACCAGGCCCCTTCTGGCGAGGTTGATATTGAAACAATGTTACTGATATCTGACTGCCTGACTCCTTATCAGAACATGTCAGACCTGGCAAGCTCGACTTTGGCCATTTTGAGGAGTGAGCACGCCCACGTGCGAACGGGTCACAAGATACGGCACGTGGGCGTGCCTTACTCCTCAACATA
>JBHHXF010000269.1:0-5432 GCA_046756905.1 Anaerolineae bacterium
TCTATACGCACGTTCTGAACCGAGGGGGATTGGCTGTCCGAAGTCCGCTGGACTGATCACAGGCAGTTGACCACATGCCTACAAGCCGGCCACCACCTCCCCAATCCGCTCCAGCGCCGCCCGGATGTTCTCCACCGAATTCGCGTAGCTCAACCGCAGGTAGCCGGCCCCATACGCCCCAAAAGACTCGCCGGCCAAAGTGGCCACGCCGGCCTCGTTCAGCAACCGGTCCGCCAGTTCCCGTGACCCCACCCCCGTGCCGGTGACGTTCGGGAAGGCGTAGAAAGCGCCGGCCGGCATCACGCAGCGGATGCCAGGAATCTGGTTCAGCCCGTTCACAATCACGTCCCGCCGCTCGCGGAAGGCCCGCACCATGGCCCGCACCTCATCCGTTGGGCCGGTGAGGGCCGCGATGCCGGCCTGCTGGGTGAAAGCCGCTGTGCAGGAGTTGGAGTTCACCATCAGCTTCGTCACCTGCTCGGCCAGGGCGGTTGGCATCACCCCGTAGCCCAGCCGCCAGCCGGTCATGGCGTAGGTCTTGGAGTAGCCGTCCAGCAAGATCGTCAGCTCCTGCATGTCCGGCAGTGAGGCGATGCTGACGTGCTCGCCCGCGTACAGAATCTGCTCGTACACCTCGTCGGACAGCACCATGATGCCACGCTCGCGGGCCACATCGGCCACGGCCTGCAGGTCTTCGCGGGTCAGCACGCCGCCCGTCGGGTTCTGGGGCGAGTTCAGGATGATGAGCCTGGTGCGATCGCTGACCAGGGAGCGGAACTCGTCGGCGTCGAAGCGGAAATCCCGCTCTTCGCGCAGGGGCAGCGGCACCGGCGTGGCGCCGACGAAGTTGATCATCGATTCGTAGATGGGGAAACCGGGGTTGGGGTAGATCACATCATCGCCGGCCTCGGCCAGGGCCAGGAGGGTGAAGAACATGATCGGCTTAGCGCCCGGCGTGACCACCACGTGTTCGGGCCGGGCGTCGATGCCCCGGCTCTCCGAGATGTGGCGGGCGATGGTCTGGCGCAGCGCGGGGACGCCGGCGGCCGGCGTGTAGTGGGTGTGGCCCTCGTGCAGGGCGCGCACGGCGGCTTCCACGATGTGGGCCGGCGTGTCGAAATCGGGCTCGCCGATCTCCAGGTGGATGACGTCTCGTCCTTGAGCTTCCAGGGCCTTGGCACGCGCCAGTACCTCGAAGGCGGTCTCTGTGCCAAGCCGGCTCATCCTCTGTGCAAACTTCATCGTCTGACAATCCTTTCGTGTATGTGGAAAGCTGGAGGTTGCTACTTCAAGAGTAGCGGAAACTGGGGCAATTGGCAAGTTGTGGGGAGCAGCCCATCACGCGCGGGGACCGGTTTCTGAAGGTTGGCTGGTCGTTCTATGTAGAGCTGAGCAAATCGCGCCCGACGGCTATCTAGCCCGCTGGCGGGTGAGTCGGACAATCTGAAGGCTCAAGATTACGGGCGCACCACCCCGCCATGTCATTCCGAACCGAAGGTGAGGAATCCCTGAGGCAATACTCGAATCATTGACTTCGCTGGGGAAACAGCCAGTTCTCTTCCACACGCCTGTTGACGCATTTGCCAGCGGACTTCACCTTTTCTTGGATGGTTCCAGGGATTCCTCACTCCGCTGGCGCTCCGTTCGGAATGACAGCAGAGCGCGGAGGCCGGGGGCCGATGATGAACTTGACATAGAATGGCCAACATTGTCATTCTATCTGCGCTGGAACAGCCTGTTTGCTATTGGGCCTCGTTTCTCCCGCGCCCATTGCATCACTTCCGGCGTCACGACGGCGTAGCCGTGTTCTCGAGCATACGTCTCCGCGCCGCGCTGGACTCGGCCGCGCACGAATGCGGGGATCACATCCAGCAGACGCTGCGCCTCTGCGGACCACACCAGTTCGCCGCCGGCCTCCACGCCGTAGGCCACGGCTCCGTCGGGAGAGATCAGCCGGCCACCCTGTGCGCCCGGCTCGTACTCGCACCACGGGTCTTCCGCCATCACGTCGCCGGAGACGCCGTAGGCTCGCGCGCGACAGCCGCCGCACAGCAGGCGAAACTCACAAGCGCCGCAGCGGTCGGTCAGCGCGTGGCGCTGCCGAATCTGCTGGAAGAGATTGGATTCGTGCCAGATATTGGTCAGAAGCTGCCGGCGCACATTGCCGCCGTAGACGGGAAGATAGGGGCAGGGGGTGACGTCGCCGTTGGGGCGGATGCCCAGGTACTGCATTCCCGCCGGGCAGCCGCCGGCCCCCTGGTCGAAGGCGCGCAGGTAGGACGAATCGGGATCGTGCTCCCAGAGCACCCGCTGGTAGTGGGGGGCGCACTTGGCCGAGAGGAGCAGCCGGCCGGCGTACGTCTCCTGCCAGCCCTGGATGTCTTGCAGCAGGGACTCGTACTCCCCAGGCGTGATGTCGCTGGTGAAGGTTTCGCCCCGGCCGGTGGGGACCAGGAAGTAGAGGTTGTAGGTGCGAGCGCCCGTCTCGGCGGCAAAGGCGACCAGGTTGGGCAACTCCTCCAGGTTGGCGCGACTGACGGTTGTTTGCAGCACGAAGGGTAGTCCATCCTCCCGCAGGTGTTCGATGCTGGCGACGGTCGCCTGCCAGCCTCCTGGCCGGCCACGGAAGGCGTCGTGTGCTTCGGGGCGCAGCGAGTCCAGGCTGAGGGCTACACCCTGCACGCCGGCCTCCCGCAATCGTGCCAGCCGCTCAGGGGTGAGGCGGGTGCCGTTGGTGCCCACAACGACGGTGAAGCCGGCCTCCCGGCCAGCCCGGGCCAGATCGTAGATGTCGGCCCGCAGCAGCGGTTCGCCGCCGGTGAAGATGAGCAGCGCGCCCGGGGCGAGGTCGCGCAGTTGGGTCAGGACCTCCAGGCACTCGACGGTGGAGAGCTCGTCGGAGCGGTCGGCGTAGGGGCCGGCGTTCAGGTAGCAGTGCCGGCAGCGCTCGTTGCACAGCCGGGTCAGGTTCCAGGAGATGATGGAGGGGGGGGATTTGAGATTTGAGATTTGAGATTTCGGATTTGGGATTTCGGATTGCGGGTTTACCTCTGCCATTTCCCATTTCCTTTTGGTGTTATTGATCATCATTGCTCACCGAGGCCTTCGCTCGGCCTGGATCCCTTCGGCAGGCTCAGGACAAGTGTCAAATCCAGGCCTCTCCCGCCGGATTTGACACTTCTCCCGCCCCCGTCGAGTTTATGGCCAACTCCTCAGCAGCCGGCGGGCCAGGGCCCAGGTCAGGGCGAGAGCCGCTGCGGCCAGGGCCAGGGCATCGGCCAGGACTTCTGGCGATGACCAGGCAGTCTGCTCATTCATCGCCAGCCGGACGGCCTGGTGGAGCGGGGCGTAGGGGGTCAGGTGCGCGATGCCGTCCAGCAACCCTTCGGCCGGCCCGATGGGACGGAAGACGCCGCCCAGAAACAGCAGGGCGAAGACGGTGATGACGGCGTATAGGATGACCTCGCGCCGGCCTCCCGGCAACAGCGTCACTGCCAGGCTGATGACGTTTGAGCAGACCAGGGCGGCCGCCAGGGTCGCTGTCAGCACGACGACGGCGGGGCCGGTCGAGCGGAACACCACGGCCAGCAGCGCCACGATGGGCAGCGTCTGGATCAGGTCCATGGTCACGCTGGCCCTCAGCCGATCCAGCACGATAGTCCGAGGCGAGAGGGGGGTCAACGCCAGCCGGTCCAGCATCCCTGTCCGCCGATCGCGCACCCACGCCAGCCCCAGGTCCACTACGCTCATGAAGGCTATGAGGAGCACGATGACCGAGGCGGCGATGTGCCGGGGGGCTCCGCCCAGAAGCATGATGGCGACGGTGAGTCCCGGGTAGACCAGTTTGACAACCAGAGGAACGATGGCGCGTCGGTTCTGGAGCAGCTCGATTTGCCAGAGAGATGGGCGTGAAACGCCTGGCGATTGAAATCGCGGCAACCCTTCGACAAGCCCTTCGATAAACTCAGGACGAGGCTCAGGACGTCGCGGTTGCGAAGTCGGCCTTCGCCGACTAACCCGCGCAGGCGGGTTTCGCAATGGTAGGCGCGGTTTCAACCGCCGGCTATCCATCCTATCCGTCAACGTCCAGTTGTTCTCCCGTCAGGGCCAGGAAGACGTCGCCGAGGGTGGGGGCCTGCACGTTCAGGGCGCGGATTTGGCCATTGGCGGCTGATACGACGTCCACAATGCCGGCGATGTTGGCGGCGCCGTTCCGGCTGAGCACGTGTACTCTAGCTTCGGCGTCTGCGCTGACGGCCATCACGTCCGGCAGTGCCTTCAGGGGGGTGAGGTCTACCGGGGCTGTCAGTTGCAGTGTGATCTCCTGGCTGCGGTCCAGGTGCGCCAGGAGCGCGGCCGGCGTATTGCAGGCGACCACGCGGCCCCGGTGCAGGAAGATCACGCTGTGGCACAACTGCTCGGCCTCGGTCACGTCGTTGGTGGCCAGGATCACGGCTCCGCCCTCCCCGGCTTGCCGGCGGACGGTCTCGGCCAGGGCGACGCGCGCCGCGTAGTCCAGCCCGACGCCCGGCTCGTCCAGCAGCAGCAGGTCGGGCGTGTGGGCCAGGGCTTCGACGAGGGCCAGCTTGCGGCCCATGCCGTAGGAGTAGCTGTTTACCACGTCGTGGGCCTGCTCCATCAGCTCGAAGCGCTCGAAGAGGATTGTCAGGCGCTTGTGAGCCTCGTCTGGGGGGAGGCCGTAGGCGTGGGCGAAGAAGGCGGCGTTCTCCCAGCCGGTCAGGTCGTCGAAGTGGGCCGGCGTGTCGAAAAGCACGCCCATGCGCCGGCGGATGGAGGCCGGCACGGGTGGGACGGCTTGCCCGAAAAGCTGGAGGTGGCCGGCGGTGGGATGGAGAAGGCCGGCGACGGTTCTCAGCAGCGTGGACTTGCCGCTCCCGTTCGGTCCCAGCAGCCCGACGATCTCGCCAGGGGCGACGCTCAGCGTGACTTCTGTGATGCCCCGGCCGCCGGCATACAGGTGGCTGAGGCTTGTGCTGGCAACGGTGTCCATCATCTTGTGAGATGTTATGAGCGGGAAGTCCGGGGGCGGGCATACCCCTGATGGATTCGAGATCACGCAGCGACCTTTGCCATCTCAACGAGTGTGTCCAAGTACCACCACCAGTGAGATGGAAGCGCGTTGACACGTCGCCGCATTTCGGTCAGATCAGCGACCTGGGAGATTTGCCCATAGAAAAGGTGGGCATTCTGAATCAGGTACCGATCGGCTTTTTCAAGAGCTGCTCTCTCCTCTGCGCTCAAGTCTCGCTCTCGCTCCGCGATCTTGCTGCGCAGGTCCAGCATCTCCAGGATCTCGAACCCGCTGACATCTGGAAACTGTACGTCGATTCTATAGTTTTCGATCAACTCTTTGGTCTTGCTCATTGCGACAACTCTTTCATCGTGCCCAGGCGTACAAAGCCACGCCGCGT
>JBHHXF010000270.1:0-5419 GCA_046756905.1 Anaerolineae bacterium
CCAACAGGGCTTGGTGGAGGTCACCAATCCGTCGGAGGCATTTCTGGCCGAGCGCCTGACAGCAGTGCCCGGCTCGACCGTGGCGGTGACCCTGGAAGGTACGCGCCCGCTGTTGGTAGAAGTCCAGGCCCTTACAAGCCCTACAAGCTTCAGCACTCCGCGACGAACAGCCAACGGCGTGGACTTCAACCGCCTGCTGCTGCTAACGGCGGTCCTTTCAAAGCGTGTGGGGCTGCCGCTGGGCGATCAGGACGTGTTCGTGAACGTGGTGGGTGGTCTGAAGATTGCGGAGCCGGCGGCCGACCTGAGCATTGCCGTCGCCATCGCATCGAGCCAGCAAGGCATCCCTGTCGCATCGGACCTGGCCATCGTCGGCGAGATCGGGCTGAGCGGAGAGCTGCGCAGCGTCACACAAGTCGAGAAGCGAATCCACGAAGCCGGCAAGCTGGGGTTCAAGCGCGTCCTCGTCCCCCGCTCCCGTCGAAAAGGCGACGATCATCCAGGTGTAGAACTCATCCCCGCCCGCTCTATCGGTGAGGCTTTGGATGTTGCGTTAACGGCGTGAAGTGTGCCCTCAAGGTGAAGGACGGACGATGCGGGTCAGTCTGCGAGTGAAAATGATGGTCGGGGTGTTGTTGCCCCTCTCGCTAGCTCTGGGCGCATTCGCATACCTTCAATATTCCACCCACCGACAAATCGTGGTCACCATGGCCAGCCAGACAGCCACGGATCTGGGAAGCGTGATAGAGGGCGGCCTGGTGGAGGCGATGCTGATTCAGGATCTCACCGCAATCCAGAAGAGCATTGACAACATCTCCGCCAACGCTGGTGTCCGCAATGTAGTCCTCATGAACGCTCGGTCCGAGGTGCGCGCCGCACCCGGCGGCCAGGGCGTTGGCCGGACGGTGCGAACCACGGACAACGGGTGCATCGACTGCCATGGGGCGAACTCGAAATATCCAGGCCAATACAGCGCGGTGCTGACCGTGCCCGGCATCGGACGTGTCCTACGCAACTGCAACCCCATTGTTAATCGACCAGTATGCCACGCCTGCCACGATCCGACCAACCGCTACAACGGAGTACTGATCACCGATCTCTCTGTGGAAACTATGGATCAGTATCTCCACCAGGATGTGGGGCGATCACTGGTCTTCCTTGGTGGGGCTCTGTTGCTTGGCGCTCTCATGCTGGGCGGGACTATGGACCCTTTTATCGTCACACGAGTGGAACGGCTGACAGCCCTCGTGCGAGCGTTCACCAGAGGCGACTTGAGCCGGCGGACTGATATTCAGAGCGGAGACGAACTGGGGGAACTGGCTGAGGCCTTTAACCGTATGGCAGAGGGGATGGAAGAGAAAGCGCGGTTGGAGCACCAAGTCCGGCAGCGCACAGCAGAGCTGGAACGGCTATACGACGAATTGCAGGCGAAGGAGGCCGTACGTGCGCAGCTCCTTAAACAGATCATCAGCGCTCAGGAAGCGGAGCGCCGGCGCATTGCACGCGAGCTACACGATGAACTGGCCCAATCCCTGACCGGACTGATAATGAGCCTGGATAGCGCCGAAGATGTACTGGAGCCAGAGTTGCAGAGCGTGCACGCCCAACTTTCCCGCACGCGTGAGATCAGTGCTCGCGCTTTGGAACAGACCCGTAACCTCATCTTGGATCTACGCCCGACGATGCTGGATGACCTAGGTCTGGTGCCGGCCATCCGGTGGTATGCCGAAACACACCTGGCGTCCACTGGAGCCACGATTGCTTTCCAGACCGCGGGCCGACAACGCCGGCTGCAGCCAGAAATCGAGACAGCGCTGTTCCGCATTGCCCAGGAAGCGATCAACAACGTCGCCAGGCACGCCGATCCTGGACACGTTCAAATCCATTTGACCTGGGAGCCGGAGCAAGCTATCCTCAAGGTCGAGGATGACGGCAATGGGTTCGACACGCAGAACGTCTACACGCAACGGGAAACGGGACCCGGCATGGGTCTACTGGGCATGCGGGAACGCGCCGAGATGTTTGGTGGTCGGCTGCGGATCTCCAGCCAGCCCGGCCATGGAACCCGCGTTGAGGTACAGCTACCGATAGACGGGGGAATGATCTCCGATGCCAATCCGGATTCTTATCGCTGAAGATCACGCCATAGTCCGTGAGGGTATCAGGCTGATTCTGGCGGCGCAGCCCGAAATCGAAGTCGTCGGGGAGGCTACGAACGGGCGTGAAGCCATTGCCATGGCATGCGATCTTCGGCCGGACGCGGTGTGCATGGACATCAGCATGCCTGACATCGACGGGTTGGAAGCGACGCGGCGTATCAAGGAGTGCTGCCCGGAAGTGGCGGTGCTGGCTCTCACTGTTCACGCTACCGACGAATACTTCTTCCAGATGCTGCAAGCTGGCGCATCGGGCTATGTGTTGAAGGGCGCTGCATCTGCAGACCTGGTGGCCGCGTTGCGGGCTGTGGCCCGTGGCGAGGTTTTTCTCTATCCCACAGTGGCCAAGAAACTGGTGCACGACTATCTGAGCCGAACGCAGGATCGGGAAACGACGAGTAGCTATGGCGGCCTCACGCCTCGAGAACGAGAGGTGCTCACTCTGATCGGTAAAGGACTGGCAAACAAAGAGATCGCCGAGCAGTTGGTGATCAGTCTCAGCACAGTTCAGACCCATTACGCACATATTATTGAGAAACTTGGGCTGAATAACCGAGCGGAGGTGATTAAGTACGCCATACGACACGGCCTTATCGACACCCAGTAGTAGCGGACCCCATACGCATCTAGCTTATGGTGAAATGATCGGAAAGCGCCGGTTTGTCAACTCCCTCTGTTTTTCTCATGATGCGTGTCTTTGTAACAGGCCATACGTCATTGCACTATAGAGGCCGTTCCTGGGTGTCTGTGGTTGGGCAGGGCCACGGGCACATCGACCAGGGCGGCCTCGTCTTAATCAGGTTCTTCAGTATTTGCCGCCCCTGGCATGATCTAGTATAATTTGCGCAGGCGCTGAACTGACAAAGGATATTGCCTTGCAGGAACAACTACCACAAGAGCTGGATACCATTGAACAATACGGCATGGCGTGGCCGCCAGAGCCGTGGGAAGATGATGTCGCCATCTGGCCGCAGCCGGCCCTGCAAGAATCGCGCTGGGATAATGCCAGAATGCTCATTCGCGAGGTCATAGAAACCGTCGTTCTGGCGCTTCTCATCTTCCTTCTGATTCGGGTTGTCATCCAGAACTTTCGGATCGAAGGCTACTCCATGGAACCCAATCTGCATCAGGGTCAGTATCTAATTGTTAACAAGGCCGTTTATCGCTGGCTGCACTCGCCGGAGCGGGGGGACATCATCGTATTCGAGTACCCCCGAGCGCCGGACAGAGACTTCATCAAGCGCATCATTGGCTTGCCAGGGGAAACGGTTGAGATTCGGGACGGTTCCATCAACATCGACGGCGTCCCTCTCGATGAACCTTATCTGCCCGAACCGACGCATGGCAACATGGCAGCCAGAACGCTAGGTCCGAGCGAGTATTTTGTCCTGGGTGATAACCGCGATAACTCCAGCGACTCCCGCAGTTGGGGGCCTCTGCCACAGGACAGAATCATCGGCAAAGCATGGCTATCCTATTGGCCGCCGCAATTGTGGGGGCCGATACCACATCCGAACTATTCCTTCGCTTCGTCAAGATAGTGACTTTCAGACGGTGGACTCAACGATGAGGAACTCGTCCCGATAGGGTCCGCGCAGGTGTAGCAGTGTGAGGCTGGTACGCCGGCAGGACCCCTTTGTTGTTGTATTGATGCCCACTGAAGATGAAATCCGATCGCTGGTACGCCAAGTGATCGAAGGTGTGTTACAGGAGACCGGCAGCGCGCCGGATGACCCCGGCAGCAGTCAGTCTACCCGCCCGGATGTGGCGCGCACGCCCGCAGGACATCCGGCAGCCGGCCATGCCACCATCGCTATCGGCGCCGACCACGGCGGCTACAACCTGAAGCAGGCACTGATCGCGCATCTGCGCGAGAGCGGGCACAGCGTCCACGACTGCGGGGCGTCCGGCACCACATCGGTGGACTACCCCGACTTCGCCGAAGCGGTTGCTCAGTTGGTGGCTGATGGCACCTGCCAGTGGGGGATTGTTGTGGACGGGGCCGGCATTGGTTCGTGCATGACAGCCAACAAGGTACCCGGCGTCCGAGCCGCCATGTGCTACGACATCTCGACGGCGCGCAACAGCCGAGAGCACAACCACGCTAACGTCCTCACGCTGGGGGCCGGCCTCCTCGGCGAGAACCTGGCACGCCAGATCGTGGATGAATGGCTGGCAACGCCGTTCGGGCCGGGCCGCCATCAGCGCCGTGTGGATAAGATTATGGATATTGAAAAACGATACCGGCGTGAAACGTAAAACGTGAAACGTGATGACTTTCATCCGTAGGCCCTCACGTTTTACGTTTCACGTTTCACGTGCGCACTCTCACCAAAAGCTGTTGGAAGAACTAAGGTTGTCAAACCATGCAGTTCGACAAAGAAGAGCTAATTGACGCAGTCACCCGTGAGGTGCTGGTGGCGCTGGCCGGCCAGAGCGGTGACGCCTGCCTGGATTGCCTGGGCAACTGTGCGGCCCACTGCCCGAATGACGTACGCACGGTGGTCGCGGCCGGCGCGCGGCGGATCAGCTTCAACGGCGATGGTGCCTCCGTGCCGGCCGACCTGGCCCGGTACATTGACCACACCGCCCTCAAGCCAGAAACCACGCCGGCCCAGATCGACAAACTGTGCGAAGAGGCCATCCAATTTGGCTTCGCGGCTGTGTGTGTGAACCCAACCTGGATCCGGCAGGCTGCCGGCAACCTGCGAGGCAGCGGCATAGGCATCGCTTCCGTGGCCGGGTTCCCGTTGGGGGCCAACGTTGCCCAAATCAAAGCGGCGGAGGCGCGGCGAGCTTTGCGGGATGGCGCTAATGAGCTCGACATGGTGATCAACATCGGCGCACTGAAGGGCGGGCAGTACGACGTGGTCAGAGATGACATCGCCAAGGTGGCCGATGCTTCACGTGAGGTGGGCGCCGTCTGCAAGGTGATCATCGAGGCTGCCTTGTTGACCGACGAGGAGAAGGTTGTTGCCTGCCGGCTGGCCCAGGATGCCAAAGCGGACTACGTGAAGACGTCCACCGGCTTCGGCCCGAGCGGTGCAACAGTGTTCGATGTGGCCCTGATGCGCGAGGCCGTGGGGCCGAAGATGGGTGTGAAGGCCGCCGGCGGCATCAGGACGACGGAGGAAGCGGCCCAGATGATCGCAGCCGGCGCCACCCGCATCGGCGCTTCGGCCAGCGTCCAAATCGTAGAAGGAGATTCGTAGTAAGCCACCGTTCGTAGTCAGGCACGCAACGAAGTGGAGTGCCGTCTCGAC
>JBHHXF010000271.1:0-5414 GCA_046756905.1 Anaerolineae bacterium
GGCGCGGACGGCGAAAGGAGCCACACGGCCCGCGCCAGCAGCACCACAAACGGCAACACAGCCAACGCTGGCAGCAGCCCCACCCACACCAAACCGACCACGAGAGCCAGGCCGGCCACGTGCGCAGCCAACGCCACACCCCTGCTGGATGCCTCACCGCGCCCAAGGCGCAGACGCGCCCGCACGTAGAGCACGGCGGGGACTGCACGCGCTGCCAGAACGACCCACAGCACAAGTGCAGGTGCGACAGCCCAGCCTCCGGCTACGGCAACGCTGGTTGCCACAGCCGCCAAAGCAACCGGGCCGGCCAACTCCGCCGGCCACGCGCGACTCTGACGCCGGACATCATGGATCAGAAACACGAGGAGGAACGGGCTGGCAAACAAGAGCGGCACCAAGGGCGTCAGGCCGGCGGCCTGGATAGATGCGCCCACTCCCAGCAAGGCGATAGCGCCGTAGAGCAGGGTGAAGCGCTCGGCCATCGCGGTACGGTCGTACCGCTTCCCGCGCCGGCGATCGACCCATGCGATCCGCATGGGCTGGCGGGTGAAGAGCACGGCCACGACCGCTAAAGACAGGTAAATGCCGGCCAGAGACGGTGCAACGAGCAGGCCCAGGAAGATGGGTTCCAGCAGGAACCCCCAACTGCCATGTTCAGCGGGGATGGCAATGGCTCTTAGTCGCACTTGAAGTTTCGTGTTAGTCTGATCGTGGAGTGGCAAGGATTGAGGAACATAGGAGATAATCGGCGCGAAGCAGCTTCAGTTGAACAGTTTCTCCAGCGACAATGCGAAGCCGGGCACCACGTCCTCTCCCTCCAACGTGTCCGTCTCCCGCAGCACTCGGGCTGTGCCGTCGGGCCGGTAGACGGTTACTGTCCGCTGGGCCGGCCTCACCACCCACACCAGCCGCGTGTCGTGGGCCAGATAGTCCATCACCTTGACCTGGACATCAACATCCCGTTCACTGGGGGAGATGACTTCGACGGCCAGGTCAGGGGCGCCTGGCACAAAGCCTTCGTGATCCTCAGGTGGCATCCGGTCATTGGATAGGAACGAGACGTCCGGGGCACGAACGGTGTCGGGCCGGCACTCCAGGCAGAACCCGGTCTCGACCATAGTCTCACCCAACTGGTGAGCGTCCGTGAAGTCACCAAGCACCGCACCTAGCCGCCGGGCAATAGATCCATGCCTGCGTCCTACCGGTGTCATCTCGACCAGCCCCCCTTTCACCAGTTCGTACCGCCGGCCATCTCGCGGCATGTTCCAGAGATCCTCTGCGGTAAGCAATGCCTTTTTTGCCTCTGGTGGACTCGCAACAGCGACTGCGCTCATCCTACTGCACCTCGCTCTCTCACACCGAGCTCCCGTTTCACCCTTCCAGGATCATTGTACCATGACGAGTTGAGAGGGGTCAAGCAAAGCTCCTTGAGCACATCACCGCGCCGTCACCGTCGCGGAAGCGCGGCGGTCCTGCGCACGCACGTAGAAGATCACGCCCAGTGCAACCAGGAGCAGCAGCACCTGTGGGGCGACCACCTCCCAGGTGGGATACAATCCGATGAAGGGAATGGCCCGCACGAAGGCCACAGGCGACGCCGGCAAGACACCCCCCACTTGCAAAGCGTGAATTCCGGTGCCCACGAACTTGAAGCCCAGGTAGTAGACGAGCAGGCTGGCAACCCAGAAGAAAGGACGCATCGGAAGCGTCAGGCCGGCCTTGAGCATCAGGATCGCCATCACGACCAGCACGGCTGTCCCCATGCCCAGCCCCAGGGCCAGGTCCTTCAGCGCAATGGAGGAGGCCATGCCCAGGTAGAACACCGTCGTCTCCGCCCCTTCGCGGAAGACAGCCAGAAACGAAAGAAGGGCCAGGCTGACCATGCTCCCCCGCGCCAGGGCTTTCGTCGTGCGCGCGTCGATGTACGCTTGCCAGGCTCGCAGACTCGATTTGCTGTGCAGCCAGTACGACACATAGAACAGCAGACCGGCAGCAATCAGCCCGGTGACGCCTTCAATCACCTCTCGGTTTTGGCCGGCGCTGGCGCGGCTGAAGAGAGCCTGCAGCGCAAACGCGGTGATGAAGCTGACCAGCACTCCGACCAGCGCGCCCATCCAGATCCAGCGTCGCTTGTCGCTATTACCTGAACGATCCAGGAAAGCCAGCAGTGCGACAATCACCAGCAGCGCCTCCAGCCCCTCCCGCAGGATGATGGCAGCAGCATCGAACACCGTGTATCGGGCAGCCGTCGTGAACGGAGCCAGGTTTTCCCGAAGGCGTTCGAGGGTCGCTTTGGCCGTGGGCAGGTCGGCAGGTTGGGCCCGCAGGGCGCCGGCGGCGCGGCTCAGGTCAACCTCAATGGCGGTATAGGCTTCCGGCGATTTGGCAGCGATGGCCCCTTCCACGCTAGGCCAAGCCAGGATAATCGCTCCCACCTCCTCCGCAGCTACGGCAGAGTTGCCGGCCTCGACAGCTCGGTGCGCGGCATCCAACCGCGCGACCAGATCAGTGGGAGTCGCGTCCGTTTGTTCTGTGCGAGCGCCTTTACCCCCCGCCAGCTTCTCGGCCACTTCATTCGCTTCTGCCTCCAGGTGCTCATAGGCCTGTTGAACGACGGCGGAATCGAGGGGCTGTGCCTGCAACGCTTCTTTGACGGACGAAAGTGCACCCTCCAGCTCGACGTAGGCAGTGGGATTACTCTCGCGAACTTCGTCTTCAAACACTCCCCAGGCTTCGTGGATTTCCTCGTACTCAGCCTGCATGGCAGCAACATCGTGGCGCTCGGCGGCCTCCACCCCTTCGCGGGCGATCTGGGCCAGAACGCGTGTCTTGTCAGCCAGCGCCGGCTCCTGGGCCCGCGCCGGCCAGGGCGCCATCAGACCGACAAGTAGCAGCAACTGGAGAACAAGCCGGCGTACAGAGGGGACGGGACGCACATTTGTCATGAATTCTGTGTCTCCTTTCGACAGGAGTTGAAACGAACACCCAAGCATTTTGCAAATCATTCGCAAAAACATTATAACAAACGACCACCCGTCCGTCAACCCATGTGGGTGCAAAGACGATCAAAATTCGGTCAAAATTGGGTCAAATACCCCCCAGCCATCCAGCCATCTAGCCATTTAGGAATGAGAATTAAATAACTTACGCGTTTGCCCCTGCCGGATTGCCAAATCCGGCGGCTTGTGGCCTGGATTTGGCAATCCAGGCCGAGCAGAACAGGCAAGTTATTTAGTCCCGATTCCTTAGCCATCCATCCACCCATCCACCCCCTCACTCAAGCTGCTCCACCAACTCCTCGGGCGTTGTGACCGGCTGCCGGCAAGCATAGTTCTGACACACATAGGCTGTGGCGCGCCCGTCAAGCATGGTTTTACCTTCCAACAATGGGATGAGCGTCTCAATGTCCGCGCCGGCATCCGGGGTACGCAGCGCCACCACCTTATTGGGCAGGTATCGAGTGCGAACCACGTCTAAAAAGGCTCCCGTGTCCTCCGCGCCGGCCTGGCCCACGATGGCGATCTCCGGCGGACGCGCCACATAGAAATCCAGTGCTGTCAACATATGCCCCATCGCACGGGGATGTTGCTCCAGAATGTCGCGGACCAGACGGAGGACATCCACGGCACGGCGCTGGTAATCGGGTCGGGCCGTCAGGATGGCCAGGCGTTGCAGTGCATGGGCCGCCACTGCGTTGCCCGATGGAATCGCGCTTTCCAGCAGGTCCTTGGGCCGAGCCACTAGCTGTTTCTGATCCGCACCGGTGGTGAAGAAGCCGCCATTCTCATCATCCCAGAACAGCTCAATCATCTGTTCCGCCAGCTCGCCGGCCATGCGGAGCCAGCGTAGCTCGAAGGTGGTTTCGTAGAGAGCGAGAAGGGCATCGATCAGGAATGCATAATCCTCCAGGAAGCCCGGCTGTCTGGACTGGCCGGCGCGATATGTGTGGAGCAGCCGGCCGTCTTCGCGCCGCAACGCGGACAGCAGGAATTCGGCCGCCTGGATAGCCGCTTGACGGTAGTCGGGCCGGCTGAGCACCCGGGCCGCTTCGGCAAAGGCGGTGATCATCAGGCTGCCCCATGAGGTCAGGACCTTGGTGTCGGTGGCCGGCGGCACCCGCTGCGCTCGCGCCTGGAAGAGCTTCTGCCGGCTGCGCATCACAACCTCCGACAGTTCCACTTCAGAGACGTCGTGCCGATACGCCACCACGTCAGCGTCGCGCGGTCGGTGGAGGATGTTCTTGCCTTCGAAATTACCTTCCCCTGTTACGCCGTAGTAGTCCAGAATCACATCGGCATCAGGTTGACCCAGCACCTGCACGATTTCGGCCGGCGTCCAAACGAAGAACTTGCCTTCCTCGCCCTCGCTGTCGGCATCCTGCGACGAATAGAAACCGCCGGCCGCGTCCGTCATCTCCCGACGGACATAGTCCAGCGTTTCCTCGACGATGCGGCGATACAGCGGAGCGCCCAGCGCCTGATACGCATGGAGATAGGCTCGCGCCAACAGAGCGTTGTCGTACAGCATCTTCTCGAAGTGGGGCACCAGCCACTGAGCATCGACGGAATATCGATGAAACCCTCCACCGATCTGGTCGTACATCCCGCCTCGAGCCATCTGCTTCAGAGTCTGCTCCACCATCTTCAGCGCGATGGGGTTCTGGGTCCGATGCCCGTGCTGCAGCAGGAATTCCAGCGTGGTCGGTTGCGGGAACTTGGGCGCTGCCCCGAAGCCGCCATAGACCGGATCGTAGTTGCCGCGCAACTGGCGATAAGCCCCCTCCAGCAACGCATCACTCAGCGGACCGTCGCCGGCCTGCATCTGTTGGGTCGCCTGGAGGTGGCCTACCAGTTGTTTCGCAACCCTGGCCACCTCATCCGGCTGCTCCCGATAGGCGGCGGCTACCCCTTCCAGCACCTGTGGAAAGCCCGGTAGACCGTGCCGGGGTGCCGGCGGATAGTACGTTCCACCGTAGAACGGCTCGCCATCGGGCGTCAGGAACACGGTCATCGGCCAGCCGCCGCGGCCGGTCATCGCCTGCACTGCGTCCATGTAGATCGTGTCCAGGTCCGGCCGCTCCTCGCGATCCACCTTGATGTTCACAAAATTCTCATTCATGATGCGCGCAATGTCCTCACTCTCGAAGGACTCACGTTCCATCACGTGGCACCAGTGGCACGCCGAGTAGCCGATGCTGAGCAGAATCGGCTTGTCTTCGTCCCTGGCTCTCTGCAAGGCTTCCTCCTCCCACGGATACCAATCCACCGGGTTATGCGCATGTTGGAGCAAATAAGGGCTGGTCTCGTTGATCAGCCGATTGGTATACTTGTGTTCTGCTTGTGTTTCCGTCGCATCCATCATTTGCCTCCCGACACCCAGTATTCAGTAACCAGTAAACAGTGATCAGTGATCAG
>JBHHXF010000272.1:0-5404 GCA_046756905.1 Anaerolineae bacterium
AATCGAAGCGGTGCCCGGTTCTGCAACCGCTGTGGCGCCGTGCTGTCTGCCGGCTCGACGCAGCCGCTCCAATCCGGCCAGACCATGAACAACGGCCAATACCGGATCGTCCGACGGCTAGATACCGGTGGAATGGGCACCATCTACCTGGCGGCGAACACCCAGGCATTTGACCGGCTGTGCGTGATCAAGGAGATGCTGACGTATTACCAGCCGGACGAGGAGGCCAAGGCTCGCGACCGCTTCGAGGAAGAGGCGAAGACGTTGGCGTCGCTCCGACATCCGGGCGTGCCGGACATGTACGGCTTCTTCTCGGAGGCCGGCCACCACTACATCGTCATGGAGTACATTGAGGGAGATAACCTCGCTGCCGGCCTCACCCGGATGGATGATACCGGGCGGGCTGTTGCCGGCCAAGCCCGTACCCAGGAGGATGTCGTTCGCTACGGCATCCAGATTTGCCGCGTGCTGGAGTACCTGGCCGGCATCCAGCCCACTCCGGTCGTCCACAACGACATCAAGCCGGCCAATATCATCATCGACAAACACGGCGGGCAGGCGGTCCTGGTCGATTTCGGCACGGCCAGTGCGCGGTACGACACGGCTGTCGGTGGTCAGCCCGGTGCGCAGAAGTCCAGCGTGTACGGCACGGTGGGCTACGCTGCTCCCGAGCTCTATGACGGTCGGTCTGAGCCACGGTCGGACGTCTATGCGCTCGCGGCGACCACGTACCATCTGTTGACTGACGACGACCCGCGTGATCACCCGTTCAAGTTTCCGAAGCTGAATCAACTGCCGGCCAGCTTGCGCGTCATCCTGCAGAATGCCCTGGCGACGAATCTCCACGACCGATTGACGGCCACGGAGTTTCGACAGCAGTTAGAAGCATTTCGGGCGGCCCACGCCGGCTCCGTCCAGCCGCTGCGCTTTCCCCAGGGGGATCAAGCGACCACGCTGACCGGCCTGCTCGACCTGTCAATGCGGTACTGGCCTTACGCCCGCCAGATTCTGTACGACGGCAGCCTGGAAAACTGGCTGCGCACGACACTCCACGATCCGGTCACGGCCAACATGGCGCGCGACATTGCGCAGCAACTGCCCGATAACCACGATGCCGGTCTGGATCGCTTCCTGCGCACTCTAAATCCACGCCTGGGCGCGCCAAGGATTCGCGTTCTGGACCAACACCTAGACTTTGGGAGCGTGCCGGCCGGCGCCAGCACGAAGCAGACGCTGGCCGTGGTTAACACCGGTTACGGCGGGGCGCACGGGCTGGTGAAGACCTCGGCGGCGTGGCTCCAGCCGGAATCGACTCACTTCGGGTGTGGGCCGGCGGGCCGCTGCGACATCCCGATTCGCGTGGTGGACACCAGCGTGCTGGCAGCAGGCCGGCATAAGGGCAAGGTGATGCTGGTGCCATCGGGCGGATCGCCTATCACCATCAAAGCGACCGTTCGTATCCGACGTTCGCAGGCTGCGCGTCCTTCACCGTCGCGACCGGTATCTCCACCGCGGACGGTCCCTCGACGCCGGCCTCGACGCCGGCCGTGGTTCGTCAACATCTGGATTCTGATCTTCTTGATCTGGTTGTTGTCGAACATGTTCGGCAGTTGTGTGGCCGGCAGCCGGCGAATCGACATGCCGGGCACAATGAACGGTGGGCGGGAGCTCAATCCGCCGGCGGTCGTAGTACAGCCCACGCCCCAGCCCGATTTCTGGGGGCAAGTCCTCGATCAGGTGCCCGAGGAGTACAAATCGGTTGACGGGATTGCGCGGGGGGTGGGGCGGGTGGTGGCCGGCGTGCTGGAGGAGATGGAAGGGGATGAAGGCAGCGGTACGCAATAGCCGCGCACTGAACTCAGTCAAATGATGGTATCAGCGCCACTAACTTGCGGAGGAGAAGCCTTTGTAGTACAATGAGTTCGATAGCTTGCCTTGCACCAGAAGAGGACGATATAGGTGCCAAACCCCTTTTTCCACCGCGGTCCCATTCGCGACCGCGCCTACTTCTTTGGCCGCGAGGACACGACGGCCCAGGCGTTGTCTCTGCTTGGCAACGGACAGAGCATCTCCCTGGTTGGACAGCGGCGCATAGGCAAGACCTCGCTGCTCTTCCATTTGGCTGATTCAGAAGTCTTCGTCCAACACGGTCTCAGCTCCGACGAGCACCTCTTCGTCTACATCGACTGTGGCGGCCTGGGTAGCCTGGAGCAAGCCGGCCTCTACCGCGTTTTCCTGGAGGAGATAGGCGACGCATTGGCAGACACA
This sequence comes from Anaerolineae bacterium, assembly GCA_046756905.1. Taxonomy (GTDB): domain Bacteria; phylum Chloroflexota; class Anaerolineae; order Epilineales; family JAANWY01; genus JBHHTZ01. Next base: position 2,269 of record JBHHXF010000272.1, read on the forward strand.
GGCAGAGCACCCAGCCCGTCGGAAACACTGGACGACACCCCTCCGCTGACCTATCGCGCCTTCGAGCGCGCCCTGCGCCGGCTAACCCGTCAGGGCTGGAAGCCGATCATCCTTCTCGACGAGTTCGAGCGGATGAGCCACAATCCGCAATTGGACCCCGACTTCTTCTCCGGCCTGCGCGCCCTGGCGGCGCGATACCCCATCGCCTACGTCACCGCCTCCAAACACCCGCTGCTGGAACTGACCTACGCCAACGCCAGCGTGCTCAGCTCCCCTTTCTTCAACATCTTCGCCAGCATCCGGCTGGGCCTCTTCACCGAAGACGAGGCCCGCGATCTGCTTTCCGGCCTGGCCGCCGGCGTCGAACTGACCTTCGCCGAGTCCACCGTGGATGCCATCCTCGACCTGGCCGGCCGGCACCCCCTCTTTCTGCAGATCGCCGGCTTCCATGCCTTCGAGCTGCGGCAGGCCAGAGTCGCCCCGCTGACCGGTGAGGACTACGCCGAGCTACGCCGCAGGTTCCGCACCTCGGTGGAGGAGCACTTCGACTACTACTGGCGCAACCTTACGGCCTCGGAGCAACGCGTCCTGGCCATGCTCCCGGCCTCCCAAGGCAGCCAGCCCGACGTCGCTCGCCAACTGGAACAGGGGTGCCTGATCGTTCGCCGGGACGGCGGCTACGACTACCTGTCGTCGGCCTTCCGCATGTTCGTGCAGTCCCAACCTGTCGCCGGGCTGCTCCAGGCCGGCCCGATAGCCATCGACGAGGGCCGGCGCCTGGCGCTACTGCACGGCCGGCCGCTTGATCTGACTCCGACTCAATACGACCTCTTGATACACCTGGTTCGGCACGCGGGGCAGGTGCTAACCGATGAAGAGTTGGAGCAGGCTGTGTGGGCCGACGAGTACGTGGAAGACCCGAACCGGCTGAAGTCGGTGATCAAAGGCGTACGACGGGCACTGGGGGAAGAGGCAACACGCCTGGAGAACGTGCGAGGCGTGGGCTACAAGTTCTCGCCTTAGCCGGTCATTGCCGTCCAGGGAACGGCTATAGTATTACAGCCTATGGCTGTTGCCTTGGGATATCGGGCTGTTCGCTTGCCGAACCGTCACGCATATTCCGCAACCGGCACCGGGCGCTTTACAGCGAAGTTCTGCCGATGGAGTTTGATCCGTTCGATCTCGTGCAAGGTCTCCGCTGTCAGATAACTCTCACCGCAATGCGGGCAACTGACCACCGGTACATTCTCAATGACTAGCAAACTCTTGCCTTTGCCGTAGCTGCGCGTGACGCGGCGAATGCGTGTCCCCTGTTCCCCGCACATATCGCACACCATATCTCTGTTCCTTGCTTTACTATTCTTCTAGATAGACCGTAATGATCACCAGTTTGCCGGTTGGACTCGCCTTGGTCACAACCACCACTTCGTCGCCGGCCAAGGTTTCACCGCTGATCAGATATTTCCACTCGCCGGTCTCGCGGTCTTTCTGGCGCTCGATGATCTCTCCCGTGAGAATGCCGCGCTCCACGTCAAAGATGGATAACTCGTCCTCGTCCATTTCTTCTTCCGCGTGCAGGGTCATCACGTACTGGCGGGTGCGGACTCTTTCCTGCATTCGCCTCAAGATGCGAGGAAATACGGCATGCTCCGAACTGATTTCACTCCACGACTAAAGATTACACAGCGCAAACGCTTGCCGGCGAATTGGAGAGAAAGCCGGCTAATCAGAATTATACCGCGATCGGAGGAGGAAGTGAAACCGAAGATCGTTTCTAGTGGGATGATGGAGCAGAAATCAGCCCCTAACCCAAGTCCTCCCCATTTTGCCCCTATTCTGCCCCCAAATTTCCCTTCTAATCGCCGGCCCTTTCTGGTAAGATAGGGACACGAAACCAGAAGTGACTGTGGGAAAGTGACATCCGGCCACTGGTCCGGAAGATGAGTCAAGTAGGAGGGAAACACAATGAAGAGGTTAGCCATGACATTGGCCGTGTTTGGAATTGTGATCCAGTTGACGGCACCCACCGTGCTGGCCCGATCACCGCACGTTCGCCTGTGGGCCGGCCCCAACAACACCGGACCCGTTGCCTTCGAAGTCAACAACGGCCGCGTCTATCTGGGACCACGCAGCGCCGGCCAGATCGTGCTGACGCGCTCTGGAGGTCGAATATACCGTGGTGCCAGCACCAACGGCGAGGTCCTGTTCACCGCCAGGGCCGGCCGGCTCCATATCGGGCCGAACGCCAACGGTCCAGTGGTGTTCACACTGGCGGGCAATCGCATCTTCGCCGGCTCCAGCACCAACGGCGAGATTCTGTACACCGTAGCCGAGAACCGCGTTTTCGAAGGCGGTAACACTTCGGGGCAGGTGATCCTGACAGGAGACCAGAATCTAGAGAACAGCGACAGGATGTTCAAGCTGTTGCTGCCCCTCCTGATCAAACTGTCCGGGTCCGCACCGATCCGGCTCTATGCCGATCCAGAGATGACTCATCTGGTGTATGAGTTTGCGGATGGTCGCGTGTACCGGGGCTCTTTGGCAAACGGTCAGGCAGTGCTGTTCTTCGATGGCACAACCGTCTTTCGCGGCGCCGATGCCACGGGCGAGAAGCTGTTTACAGTTGATGGCAACCGCATCTTTTACGGCGGTGGCACGACTGGCACAGCAGCCTATACGATCAAGAAAACGCACATTGTCGAAGGTACAGACGAGGGACCAGTCATCTACACGATTCAGGGTGACTGCATGTTCACAGGCACAGACGCCGGCGGACTTGTGTTCCAGGCAGACCGCAACCTGAACATCGGCGACATCAGGTCCTTACTACCAATTCTGGCGGACTGGCACTGAGAGCCTATCGGAAAACCTGGTTTCGATACGGGCTTCGCCCACTCAACCGACGGTTTTCGGATAGGCTCTTCGTCGATACCTTTCACACTGGGTAACTACGCAGTGAAGCTGCGCCTCAAACCGACAAGCGATCAACAACTTCTACGTCCTGCCCCGGCCCAGAGGATGGAAAAAACGCCAGACAGAAAAAGTAGCACACCGCTGACCCTCCCTCAATCCCCCCCAGGAGGGAAGCCTGTTCTCCCCCCTCTGGGGGGAGTTAGAGGGGGGAAAGGGCCGTCTG